>CAZLKD010000059.1:0-5949 GCA_964560015.1 uncultured Candidatus Peribacteria bacterium | reverse complement strand
CGGTCAAAACGTACTTCGTCCGCTCCAGCATCAACAGGGAAGTGCTTTCCGTGCTTGAGAAAAAGAGGAGGGAAGTGGTCTTCTCTTTTTTCCAGATAGGCTCGAATCGCCTCGCAAGCCCATTCTGTGAGATAGACAACACGGACTTTGCGACCTTTACCGAGGATGGCAAACTCCATTGTGTCGAGATTCACATTTTTTATATCCAGCGCAGTGAGCTCGGAGACGCGCAAACCAGTACTAAAAATAGTGAGAATAATGGCTCGATCACGGAGTTCGACAATATCCTCGGTACCAATTGATTTTACTATTGATTGAAGTTCATCTCATGTCAAGTATTCAACCTTTCGTTCATGATTTTTCTGAAGTTCGATATCACTAAATTCAATTCCGGTCGGAATATGAGTTTTTTTACAAAAATGTAAAAATGCTCTGAGTGAAATCATATATGCATTGACGGTCGTAATAGAAATATTTCCTTGTGCGAGTGACAGTCGAAAATGATCGCAGGCGTGCTGATCGATTTGAGAGGTTTTTATCCAGGACATTTTTTCGAGCTCTTTTAAGACCTCAAAAGACGCGTTTTTCGAACCCTCAGGCTGTATTGATACCTGAGATGAAAAAAAACGCGCCAAATCAAAGCCTTTTGGCACAGTTTTTCGAACCTCTGGATGAGTGAAACACAAGAATGCCCACATATGACGTCCGTATTGTTCTACCGTCCGTGGACTCATGCCACGAGTGATAGTCAGATACATCAGGAATTTTTGGACGGCTTCAAAGAGAGACATAAAATTTCCAAGTTTAACTTGTTTAATATGTTTATAAGTTTAATACGTTTGTAATAATTTGATTATAGGGAGGTATGCTTTTCTGACAAATCTATTTTCACATAATGTATGTTATGTGCTCAATTATGCTCATCTTACCTGAGGGGCCAGAAACACATATATTGCTCATATATATTCTACTGATAGACTTCCCTCTATTTTTTATAACAAGTATTTGCGGAGGGTCTATTTTTCATGTAATAACTAAAAATACTATGGTTCTTTTTGTTGAGGCCCGAAACTACTATTTGTACTCCCATAAAAATACCTATAATCACGCCATGAATATTTTGAAAAATCTCCTCCTCTCTTTTGAAGGAAAAATCGGTCGTGCAGATTATATATATGGTATCGTTTATGTTGTTCTCCTGGGGCTGGTTTCAGCTGACGTGTTTATCGAGCCAGAACCTATCCGTCTTATTGGTGGTGGTATAGACTTTGGATCATTGTTTCAATATATTTTTTCCATTGCTGGCTGTGTGTTTTTCCTCTGGTCATTTTTTGCAGTGACAACAAAACGATTGAGAGCATTAAATTTTGATATACGTTACAGTGTTGTAGGCCTTCTCTTCCCTTTTGCACTTGTCGTAGGGCTCCTGCCTGATACCAAAAAATTTACGTATAATAATCCACTTTCTCTCGCTGATCATATATTTTTCTATACGCTCGTAGTCATATGTATTGTGGCACTCTTCACTTTTTATCGACTTTCTCTCTTTGTCCGATTCGCGCTGTTTTTGACAGTAGCTATTTCGGGAGTTATGATCTACCTTTTTTGGAAGGATAAGCATGATTTTCATGGGAAAAACCGTCTCAAATATACCGGAATTGACGCTTGGATTGATCTCGGCTTTGTCCTCGTTATCGTATTTTTTGTTCGATCTTTCATTCTTTCTCCTTTCCAGATTATTGGCCCATCAATGGAATCAACATTTCACGGAGGAGCTATCGCCTATACTGCTGCGGAATGACAGACTTATAGTGATGGCGAATTTATCTTGGTAGATAAGATGAGTTATCATTTTTCCGATCCTCTTCGTGGTGATGTAGTGGTATTTAGCCCTGGTATTGGCCCAGAAAAACGTTATCTCATAAAACGTGTGATAGGAACCCCTGGCGACAAGGTAAAAATCGAAAATGGCTATGTGTTTGTAGCCAAGGCAGATCATCCAGAGATTTTTGTACGACTCAATGAATCGATGTATCTCCAGGAAAAATTTGGCCATACATGTCTCAATTATTCTGGTGTTTGATGTGACAAAGAGAGCCAGATATTCGTCGTGCCAGCTGGACGCTATTTCCTGATGGGAGACAATCGCCCACAATCCCTCGATGCTCGTAAATGCTTCAGCAATAGCGGATGTATCGGTGATTATCGACTCGCACAATTTGTACCACTTTCACAGATTCAGGGGCGTGTTGCTTATTCTCTGGGACATTTTGACCTCTTGAGTCAGATTCTTCCCTATCCAAAAATTGGTACATTAAAAGAAGTCATCCCGTATCGTGGACTTGCTATACAAAATACTCATACTTATACTGAACTCAGATAATATGGCTCGATTTTTTCGCATCGTTTTTGGACTCGTTTTTATTCTGTTTATTCTCTATGCGGTTCTCTCTATACGACCATACAGGGTGAGCGGTGATTCGATGCAACCAAATTTACAGGATGGACAACTGGTTTTGATTGATAAAATTTCTATCCATCTTCACCCCCTTCAGAGAGGCGAAAATATAGTATTTCGTGATACTACGAATGCATGAGAAGTAAAAGTAAAACGCGTTATCTGACTTCCGGGCGAAACAATAACAATTTTTGACGGAAAAGTCCATGTAAATCAACTAGAAATAGAAGAACGGTATCTCGAAGAGCACACACATACTTGTCTCCCTGGAGCTTGTACGGATCTCTCTTTGCACACTTTTATTGTGCCTGATACGTCATATTTTGTCCTCGGTGACAATCGTGGCGCTTCCCGAGATTCACGATGATGCAGTGACGTAGCTGATTGCCAAGGTAAAAAACCAGTATACATCCCCACTCAAGAAATTCTGGGCAGAGTATTTTTCTCGTGGTAATATGCTCTACGTAGTCAAAAAACCGCTCTGAATCACCAGCAATCTCGTCGCAAAAATACTCAAAAGAGTCCTGAAATCATCAAAAATGGGCTTTGCGGGGACGCTCGATCCGCTCGCCACAGGGCTTATGATTATCGGTACAGATGGTTCCCCACGACTTTTCCCGATGATCGAACATTTCACAAAAACGTATACGGCGACTATCAGGCTCGATGGCACAACTGATTCCTACGATCTCGAACAGCCTATAATTCCAGTTGATGTTCCGAGCGAGATAATAAATACTCTTTCACGAGACCTAATAGAGGCTGTTATTCAAAAGAACTTCATCGGGACTATCTCGCAAATACCACCGAACTACAGTGCCACCTGGATCAATGGCCAAAGAGCCTATAAGTTGGCACGAAAAGGCCATGAAATCGAACTGAAATCCAAAACAAGAGTTGTTGAAAAATTTGAAATCCTTTCCTACAATTGACCTATCCTAGAGGTGGAAATTACTGTTTCGCACGGTACCTATATTCGCTCGCTTGCACGCGACCTCGGCATAGCGCTTGGTACGGGTGGCTATCTCGAAAATCTCGAACGTGTGTCCCTCGGACACATCTCTCTCGAAAATGTCACAGAATGGACACAGCATAATGATATATTTTACGCACCTCTGACACATGAAGCACTCTTTCCCGACATAGCCGTCCTTCATCTCTCTGAAGAGGACAAAAAACATCTCAGGCTCGGAAGTACACCAATACCTACAGAGCAAAAAAATGGCCAGTATTTTGTAGTGTATGATGATGGCTCGTATGGCCTACTGGAAGCACAGGAGGGAAAAATATTTCCTGTCAAAAATTGTGTCTAATATCTATCCTACGGTGACTACCAATTATTGAGGACTGCCTGAGCGTCTTCTTTTGATGCACTTTTATCTTGTGATTCTTGTGTTGCGATTTCTTCTTTTTTCTTCTTCATTTCATAGCCCTGCCACTCTGAAACATGTTTTTGATTGAGAGTTTCTATTTCTTTTTGGTATTTTACTTCGAGTTCATCGAGCTTTTTCCGTTCTGTCTCGAGGATGTCAGTCAGTCGCTGTACCTGATCTGCGTTCATCGATGGTAATATATCAAACCAGTACTGTCGTTCACTATCATCCATAGACTCTGTCGCGAGGACGAGTTCTATGAGCCGAGGGTACTTCGTCTGCATCTCATCGAGAATAGTAAATGTGACAGTGCCTTTCTGAATTGTAGCCATATAGAGGTAGATTCTTGAATAGTCTAACATGTTTTTTTTCTTTTTGCAAATGATTTTAAATCGATTTGCATGAGGAAAAACCTCTGTATAATAGGGATAATACTATGTCGTCAATACAAATAGGAGGCCTTGTCTACTTTACACTTATCGCCATCGGTGCATGGATATTTTTTTGAGTGATTTTTCTCCAATTGAAACGTTTTATGGATATGAGTTGCTACGTTCCTCTTGTTTCAAAAATACTCACCATCATCCTCATAGCACTCACTATTTTGGGATATGTCATAGTTTTTTTCCCAAATATGTTTAGCTCTTCATCGACGAACGTTCCCACGAAAACAAGTGGATATTTTGACACATATTAATCTCGACTTCCCTATTCTTTTGGATACACTCTGAAGTATCCTATGAACCCTTTTGAATCCGCCTATTCCCGACTTAATACTGCCCAAAAACTCGCTGTAGACACCATCTACGGCCCTGTAGCTGTGATCGCCTGACCAGGAACAGGAAAAACTCAGCTCCTCACCCTCCGTATCGCCAATATACTCACAAAAACTGATATTGGTCCGCGAAATATACTCGCTCTCACCTATACCGAAGCCGGTTCTTTTGCCATGAGAGAGCGACTCAGGAGTTTTATCGGTACTGATGCCCTGAGGGTGAATATCGAGACATTCCACTGATTTTGTAAATGACTCATCGACGAAGAGTATCCAGAGAAATTTGTCCGTTCTCCTGGCATGAAGATGCTTGAAGAGCTCGATGCAAGACGTATGGTAGCAAAGATACTTCTCGATGGGGATTATACCTATCTCAAGCCTCGCCACGACCCAGAACTCTACATGGGTGATGTCATCCGTATTGTTTGACAGCTCAAGCGAGAAGGTATTTCTCCTGAATTTTTCCGTAACAAAATCGATGAAGCCATTGCCGATCTCCCAAATAATGAAGATCTACACTACAAAAAAGATTCAAAATGGTGAAAAAAAGGTGAAAGAAAAGCTGAATATGCTGATGCAGAACAGAGACTCTTCCGACAAAGAGAGCTCACGTATGTCTACCGTGCTTATGAAGAAGCGCTTATTGCCGAATCTCGATATGATTATGATGACATGATTCTGATGGTCAGAAATCAGCTCCGTGATGATCCACAATTTCTTGCGCTCATCCGTGAACAGTATCAGTTTATCATGGTGGATGAATTTCAGGATACCAATGGGCTCCAGTCAAGTATCGTCGATCTCGTCATGGATGGACAAGATCAGCCAAATATTCTCGTTGTCGGTGATGACGAGCAATCTATCTATCGTTTTCAGGGTGCTGTCATGGAGAATATTCTCAACTTCTGTGATAAATATCGTGATATGTGACTCGCAGTCATTCCTCTGACTGAAAACTACCGTTCCACACAAACAATTCTTGATGCTTCTCGGGAGGTTATCCGCAATAATAGCGAATCGCTCGAAAAGGCTCTTAGCCTCGATAAACATCTCTCAAAGAATGCCAATATTGCCGAAAAGAAAATTACCCTCCTGACCCCTCCAGATCCACAGATAGAGATTGCTAGTATCGCTGAACGAATGAGAGAGCTTCATGAGTCAGGAATACCCTGGTCAGAAATGGCAGTTATCTATCGTAAAAATTCAAACCCGATTCATCTCGTAGAATATCTCCGTCGTGAGAAAATACCATTCCATAAACAAAAAGGCGAGAATCTCCTCCACCATCCTGAAGCCCAGAAAATCATGAAAACGCTGAAGGTCATCGATAATTCCTACCAAAA
>CAZLKD010000058.1:0-6050 GCA_964560015.1 uncultured Candidatus Peribacteria bacterium | reverse complement strand
TCTGCCTATCAGTGCCTACATCCCTGATGAGGCATTTCGTTCTGATATCGAAAAAATTCACTTTTATCGAGAACTTGAAAGTGTCCGCAGTGAAGAGGAGCTCGCGGAAGTTATCGAACCGCTTAAGACGCGTATCGATGTGAAGCAATCGGCGGTCGATCATCTTTTCTTGCTGATCCGTAGTCGGCTTTATCTCTCTTCTCTCGGTATCAAGCGTGTCACGATGCAACTCGGGAAATATATCCTCGAGTGGGGAGGGGAGGGGGAGAAGACGCTCGAAGCGATGAAAACAATTATTAAAAAAGATACAAAAAAGTGTGCAGAAGTCCTCTCTGGGAAGAAGATATCCTTCTCCCGCAAGGCATTTTTGAATCACGGGGATTTTCTGAGGTATTTTATTGACTAACTTGTATTTTTAGATAGCATTTTTTCATGCGAGAAACACCCCATCATAATGATAGTTCTCCTTGATTAAATAGATCAACTCAGGAAATTCGCAGGAAATTATTAGATAGATTCAGAGCTGCAGGCGCTGTCATTATTACAGTACCTGTTACACGCAGGAGAAAGGGCTGGCAAGATGTACCTCGTTTTCTTGATATGCTTGATAAATTTGAAGAGGAGTCTGCTAAAACGAGCCATCGAGTTGATTAACTCCGAAAATCTCTCTATTTTCGAGTTCCACGTATGCCCTACACGAAATACTTTAAAATCATGGGTATTTTCTCTGGTAAATATATTGAAAAATATAATTGACTTAGATAAATTTTGTTTATCATAAACAAATGAGTAGAAAACCGACTCTTACTGATGTACTTCCCGCAGCAAAACCTCTTAAAGCAGTTACGCCTCTTTCTCGTATTGTTGCAACTACCGTGTATTCACGTGCTAGGCAGGCCTTGTGAGATGTCCCACCAGAAAATGAAAGCCTTCATGATGATGCGGTGACCCAGTTGGGTAATTTTTTGCATGTGGAGACGAATAACCTATCAAAAGAAGTTGCAGACCTTATTGCCCGGGGCATCACTCGTATTAATTGAGTGCTGACTGTTCCGCATTCTCTTTTGGGGCACAATGGTATGGAAACTCCTCCAGCTTTTAGAGTGCGCACTCTTCTCTCTGCATTGGGGATTGCAGAAGAAGATGTCCCTTCTCAACAAGCAGAGTATTGAGTAGCAAAGAATTCAAAAAAATCGGAATCAAAGGTTTTACGAAAGACGCATTTTAGAATTCTTGATGTACTGATGTGAAGAATCCTCGGTATTGATGAGAATGGTAAAAAAATTGAGAAAAAGCGACTCCCAAATACGTATTTGGTACATATAGGAGGAACAGACTTTACACCCTATGTTGAGATGGTTTCTGGTCACCTCTCTCTCACTGGTGCTGATAGTTTTCTGTGTGAGGGGGCTGATATTATGAAAGATGACGCAATCAGAGCTCGTGGTAAAGACGGGTGGGATGCTACATTGAGAATATTTCAAAAGGCCTGTGCTCGAGAAATTAAAAAGGGTAAGCCCTCTGTTCTTTTTGTACCTCTTGATACATTGGTGTGTTTTAAAGAGAAGGGGTCAAAAATTCTTGCTTCGTATGCCAGAGCTATTGATGGGGCACGAAAAAAAGGCAAGACTATCATTCTCATGTCACAAAGAGGTTCACAAGCTCATAAAAATGATTTTTGAGATGGACTCTATGGGCAGTTATTTGGCAGTCCTGAAATCATCGATCAGGATAATCCAAAATATGTCAGATTTTCTCCAAAACCGTGCGAAATCAACCGACACAATCAGGCATATACTTTTCAGCTATTGTACGAAGAGGCCATCATGCAATGGAGTTCTGACACATTTTTTGACAGTCTCTCATCTGTTGCAGCGCTTCCACTCTTCGGTAGTCTCGATAGTACTGCTGTTGCCCAGAAAGAGATACATAGGCGCATACATTTTCTTCAACAACTTTCGCTATTTATCGCTATGAGAGGCAAGCCCATCCATATTGTACCACCTATAACGCAACAAGGAACAAGGTCGGAAATGGAGAATCTACTCGAACAGATACAACTCTCAAAATATACTTTTACGCCAGCTCTATTAGGATTTATCCAAAAGACACTTCGAGTGAATTGTGACCCAATTGAGATTCGTCGGTATCTCTGGAAGCAGTATTGTTTATCAGCTTATCAGACATGAGAAATGGGGAATGCCCTTCAGAGGTCCAGTGAGCTTCTTTCTGAACCATTTTCTCAAGATGATACACTGGGTATTTGGTTTGAGTATTATCTTGCGAAAACCGTATTTCGTGAGAAATGGGCTTTTTCATGATTGCCAGAGGTTACCTCTTGGGACGAAGCAAAGTTGAATGAGTTTGAATCTTTAAATCGTGCGAATACTGAACTTCTCGATGAGTCTCTTGGTAGCTTTCTGACCTCACCAGAACCATTTAAAACTGCAGATGGTATAGTTGTATCAGATACACTTGATTTTGTTTCGACGCATAAAAAAGTTACAGCAACTGACTAAAACTCTCCACCGATTTCTCAGCTATTTCTAGACACGCTTTTTCTGGCCTATCAAATCGATGGTAGTAGATGCCTCGTGCACCGCATGTTTTTGCTCCTGTGAGTCCTGGGAGGCCGTTTTCTAGCACCAAACATTCTGTAATCGATACACCGAGTTCTTCTGCACAGCGTAGCCAGACTTCTGGATCCGGCTTGTGATGTGTTATGTCGTTTGCTCCGAGAATCACTGTGAAATGCTCTTTTATTTTCATTTTTTCGAGGACCCATGTGATACGTTCTGTAAATGCATTGGAGCCGATAGCTATTTTTATTCCTTGTCTTTTGCAATGCTCGAGGAAGAGGGGGAGGGAAGGGTCGAATTCGAGATGTTTATCCAGGAGCTCTATTTGGATTGGTCCGATTCGTGCACGGAGCTCTGCGAGATCAATATCATAGCCATATTTTTCTTTGAGAAATTCTACGCTTTGCTTGAGAGACATAGTGAAGTTTCCATTTTCTTCGAAGTCTTCTTTTACGGCTTGTATCTCTTTTTCTCGCAAAAATGTCCAGAGCGCTTGTCGAAACGCTGGCGCGGTATGTGCGATGACGCCATCAAAATCAAAGAGTACTGCTCGAAATGGATTCATATTATTTCATTATTGCTCGAGCGATACACCATTTTGCGCGTGATTCGTAGAGGGTAAATCCACCTGCGATGTACCAGAGAGACCCTCATGATATGATTCATAGGAGGATGAGAACCGTCCCGATGGTGAACCGTAGTACACGTCCAGGCTTCTTGATGTTACAGGCACTGATAGGTTCGGAAAAATACGATATGACGTATCGGATGAGCCAGCCAGAGAGGTAGCCTGCGGATACAGAGAGCAGAGGAAGGAGGTAGTTCATACATGTATTATAGTTTGTTTTCGTATTTTCCTACTCGGAGGCTATTTGCAATACGGTGGAAGTCATCTACACTAGAAGTACTTACTTTCCCTTTTTATGCGCCACTTTCTCCAAAAAACTACTGTGTTTCTCTGTCTGATACCGTGTCTCTACGGTACGACTTTTGCTCTCTCTGATGATACAAAATTGACGTTCGGAGATGTACTCTCGCTCTATTTCACCGAGCTTTTCCCGACGAATAGAAAAGAAGTCAGCGACACTATCGTCAAATACAGCGGTATCAGTGGCCGCTATACCCTCTATGATGCTCTCAAAAGAGGTATCTATTATGGCATGATCCCCAATACTTCGACCGAGCTTCACCCTGATACACCGATGACTGATCGGGCATTTGCACGTCTTCTCCAAAAAGATTTTGGCCTCGTGATCCAGGCAGACATCTCTCCTCTGACCTTCGCCGATTATGAGAAATTTATGAAGAACGTGAGAACGTCTTTTGCCTATAAAGTGATTCATGCGCTCAACCAAAAGGATGATACGAGCACAGCTCCGGTTGATACCGCACCTGCCCCTGCTCTCGGCGTGGTACGTCTCCCAACAGCAGACAATTTTTATGTTCTTGAGAATGTCTATTCAATCCTACAGGATAATCATCTCCATGCTGATTCTCTCGTGCAAAAAGATCTCGTCTATGCTGCAGCTGAAGGTATGGTGAGTGAGCTCGGTGACCAATATACAAAATTTTTCCGTCCAGATGCTTCGGCTGATTTTCACAATACGCTGGATGGCACTATTGTGGGAATCGGTGTCGTCATAGAGGTGGATCCTCAGGGGTATCTCTCTATCACGGATGTCGTGAGTCATAGTCCTGCTGAAAAAGCAGGTATTATGCCAAAAGATCGTATCATCCAAATCAATACTCAGTCTGTATCGACAAAGAATGGTATCTCAGACGATATTCTGCTTCTTCGTGGGAAAGAGGGGACATCAGTAGACCTCGTTATTCAATCTGGTAAAAATATCAAAAATCTCACCATCACACGTCAAAAAATTCAGGTAAAACTCGTTGATACCAGTATTCTCACCAATGCGTTTCAGGTCAAATTTAGTGAAGTTGGTTTCGGCACTGATCCACTGATGAAAACAGCTCTCCAGAAGTTCCTCGATAGTGGTAAAAAGCGTCTCATTCTCGACCTCAGAAATAACCCAGGCGGATCGCTCTTTGAGACAAAAAATATCCTCAATTATTTCATCGATGCTGGAAATCCGACCATGATACTCAGTTATCCACGGGTTGATATCACGAGCTATGCCATAGATGCTGCCATGACTGATTGGTCGCGCTATGAGATCGTTATCCTCATGAACCATGACACTGCTTCAGCAGCTGAAGTCATCGCTACAACACTCAGAGAGTACTTCCCAAAAAGTGTTGCGATTATCGGCGAAACATCGTACGGTAAGGGAACAGTGCAAGAGCTCGTTCCTTTTGAAGACAACTCACTCCTCAAATACACAGTAGCAAAATGGCTCACTCCAAAAAATAAAATATCGATAGATAAAGTCGGCATCAAGCCGGATAAAGTAGTCACCTTTGATGAAAAACTCTGGAAGAGTAAAAAGCTCGATACACAACTCTCGGCTGCCGAGAAGTACGTGTTCCCTCGCTAAGCTGAGAGTGCCGGATCTTCCGCGTGATTTTGAACGTTGTCTCTTCCAATATTATTTTTTCCTTTTCGAGCGAAACCCTCGAATTCGTCTCGTGTTTTTTTGAGGGTTGTTCCAGAACGGGATTGGATATTTTTCTTGAGACTAGTCACGCCATCATCGTCGAGGTCTTGAGCATTATTTGCTCCTTTGATCTCTTCAATGCTTCTTTCTTTGGTAACGATTTGTTTTTTTATGATATCAGTCCATTTCTTTGCCATATCACTACGGTATTTGATACTAGCAGGGTAGTCAGAAAGTGCTATTTCGTTAGCTTTCTTATCTATTGCCACCATTTTTTCATAATAATCATCGTAACGACTAATCGTCTTGGGATCAGTTCCTCCGATGAGTTTTTTGATAGGAACGAGACCGAGTAACATGGCTGTTGCGCTACAGTAGACTGCTTCAGGATTTTCTGTTTTTATCAAGTCTGTCATAACTCGGTACATCTGGTCTCTATTTTTCTCAAAAAGGCCTTTGCTGATTTTGTGGACATAGTGTTTTCTTTTTGGATGAGCAGGAGGTCCTTCTGCGAAACCCATTTCACTTGCCATTTTTTCGGCAAGTTTTGGTATATCGTACATGAATCCACGTATTTCATTGAAAACACCATCTCAGGACATGGCTGCTTCACCGGCCGCATATTGTTTATCGAGGTTTGCATCGAGATAATTATCCCAGTTCATCCATCCTATCGGATACCCTATATCGAAATTTTTCCTATATCTGAATTGGTCACCTGAATAAAACCCTTTATCTCGAGGCATATGACAGTGTGTCGGCGAATCAAATGTTTCTTTTATACGATTGTAGTAGGCGTGTATGACTCATTTGTTTTCACGAAGTCTCTTATATTCTTCTTGTTTTTCGGGTGGTTGATCATCGAGCATCTCATCAAATGTGACAGGATCATTGATCATGAGATTGAGCATCG
>CAZLKD010000057.1:5935-6178 GCA_964560015.1 uncultured Candidatus Peribacteria bacterium | reverse complement strand
AAAGAAGATGTTTTGGACTACCTCAAAGAGCTCCAGAAAATCATGCGATTTGTGGGAGCTTCTGATGCTGATATGGAAAAGGGTCAGCTTCGTTGTGATGTAAATATCTCACTTCGACCAGAGGGGAGCCATGAGCTCCGAAATCGTGTAGAATTGAAGAATCTCAACTCATTTCAGCAAATTGGTCGCGCTATCGATGCTGAGGTAAAACGCCAGGCAGAGATTTATGATGAAAATGGTACC
>CAZLKD010000057.1:0-5925 GCA_964560015.1 uncultured Candidatus Peribacteria bacterium | reverse complement strand
TACCGTTGACCAGGAAACGCGTGGTTGGGATGATGATGCAGGGGAGAGTCATTCACTTCGTTCAAAGGAGGATGCTATGGATTATCGCTACTTCCCCGAGCCAGATCTACCACCGCTCGTTATCACGCAAGAATATATTGATGAACGGAAAATCGCGGAACTTCCGATTGATCGTCGCCAGAAGTATCTCAACGAATGGAAACTCCTCCCCGATGATGCTCGTATCCTCAGCTCTGAGCGTGCTATGTCTGATTTCTTTGAAAAAACAGTTGCACTTACGAATGAGCCAAAGAAATCTGCTTCTCTTATTCTGACAGTTATCCTCGGAATCCTCAAAAAAGGTGATGAAGAAATCGATTTTTCTACGCTCAAAATCACCCCAGAAGCCCTTGCTCGTGTCGTGAATATGCTCAAATCTGATGAGATTTCCTCTACCAATGCGCAAGAGGTTGTGAGAATTCTCCTGAACGAAGGAGGCGATACGGATACAATTGTCGATGCAAAAGGTCTTCGTCAGGTCAATGATACTGGCGCTATGGAAGCTATTGTCGATACTGTCCTCGCTGCCAATGCCTCGCAAGTCGAGGAATATAAGTCTGGAAAAGTAAATCTCTTTGGTTTTTTTGTCGGTGTCTGTATGAAGGAGAGCAAAGGGCAGGGGAATCCAAAGATATTTACCGATATACTTAAAAAGAAGATAGGCTAGTTTATGTCTACCCATCAATCCGTCATCGAAGCAGTGCAATCTGTAAAAGAGCATTACCATTTTTCAGGTGATTTATGAGGGCAGAATGTATGAATTTCTCTCAGAGATACGATATTGCCTGGGAAAATACTCCCCGTAAGAAACCCCTGTTATACTATGCCACTTTTGGTGGGTAGGCTACTTTGAGAGCAAGGTGTACGATCGAGAATTTGTATAGCAAAACGAGGTAGCTGGAAGAAACTTCTTCCAATACATGTTTTATTGTCAGTTGATGATGAGGATTTACGAAGATGGTATGTAGATTTTGTTCGAGACGGTGAGTTTGTCATCCAGGAGCATTCACCTCCTGATGCTTCGGATGAAATATTGGAAGCTTGGGAATATAGATGAGAAGATACACTCAGTCAATTACTTCGAGAAAATAGTTCCGCATACTATATATTGTTGCACGTTCGATCTTTTATGAACAGTATAGTTCCAAAAGGCTGGATGAATAACAGAAATAAGAGAAGACATCAGAAACGGGCAGATCTCTTGAATTTCAACAAAAAAGAGTCCCAACTTCCTCAATTTTGGATAAAATAGTCAAAAAATTGACAATGAAATAAAGATACGGTAGAGTTATGGAGTATGAGAAAAATTATCTTGTTTTCTGTCCTTCTCCTCTTTCAGGGGTCTTTTCTCTATGCGATGAAGGATTGTAGCGAACTGGAGGCAAATTATAATACGCTCAAAGATCAGGTGGCTCACAGTATGGACGAATGGAGAATCATGGATAATTCAGATCCAAATAAAGCCCTCCACGGGAAAGCACTCTCTGACATGCTCACAAAAGGTGTTAAGCTCGAAAATGATTACAATGACTGCATCAATTCTATCAAAAATGTGAATAGTCTCATAGAGACCTATTTTGATCTCGGTGATGAATATTTTTCACAGAAAAAATGGGATAAGGCTGTGGAACAATATAAAAAAGTGACAGATCTTGACCCAGAATCATACAAGGCAAATTATAATATAGGGTCAGCCTTTCTCAATCAGTGAAGCCTCAAAGATGCTCTCGAATATTATGAATATGCACGCTATTTTGCGCGGGGAAAATCCCAGATGTCAGAAGCTAAGACAGCTCTCGATCATGCAGAAAAATTGCTCAAAGAAGAGGAAAAGGTACAGAGCGCTGTCAGTGATGACACATTTTCTCACCTCCAATACTATCTCCGTGTGCTCAATGTACCTGAGGCTTGGCGAAAAGTGAAGGATCCGAAAGAGGTCGTAGTTGCCGTCGTCGATGATGGTATCAATATCAATCATCCCGACCTAACAGATCATATATGGACTGAGAATAGTTCGACATATGGTTCGAGCAAAATAAAAGATTTCGTAGGTGATAATCTACCTGATAATCTCCCAACTGGAGAGCACGGCACCATGATTGCTGGTATCATCGGCGCTACTGCTGATAACAAAAAATGAATCGCAGGTATTGCAAAAAATGTCAAAATTATGCCACTTCGAGTCTTTGACTTCAAGGGGAATGCGAGAGAAGAAAGCATCATCAACGCCATGTATTATGCCATTGACCATCATGCAAATATCATCAATCTCAGTCTCGGTCAGAGCCAGTTCGCCTACAGTACAAAATACGATGAAGTCATGAAAAAGGCTTACGAAAATGGTGTTGTTGTCGTCGTAGCTGCTGGTAATGGAGACGTACTCTCTTATGCAAATAATGGAGTCAATACAACGGTTAACCCCCTTTCTCCTGTCTGTAATAATACGGGAAAGAAGAAGTATTCACTCTGAGTCGAAGCTCTTGATCAGAAGTGAGTTAGGGCTCGTTGGTCCAACTATGGTGACTGTATCGCCTTTTCTGCTCCTGGGGAAAACATATTTTCTACGTCTGTGTCAATATTTAACAAAACATCATGAGTGGACTATGATACCGCAAGTGGTACATCATTTTCTGCACCAATGATTGCCGGAGTTATTGCCCTTGGATACAATAAATACGGGTATGTGTCTCCTGACACAATATATATGAGTCTCAACGAAAGTCTCAAGATCAATGACGTGGGAAACTATGTTGTTAATGTGGGTAAGTATCTCGATGTACTTGAGTCTAAAGCTGAACTTATCAAAAAAGAACAAGCTGCTTTTCAAAAAAATGGGAAAAATATTGCCCCAGTAGTTTCGCAAAAAACAGGAACATGATCTGCACAAAAAAAATCAATCGTTGGAGGTGATTCACTTTCCGACGGTGACTTCTTGGCACAGTCATGATTGATAAACAGTGTACTATTTGCTTCTGGATATCATCTCGGAGATATGGTCATGAGAGAAGAAGTGGTTGCTCTCGCCCTCAAAATACTCAATATCTATCTCCCAGACCATTACAACTGTCGTGGCATGTATGCTGATGTGTCTGAGACAAAGCCAAATACATGGGCATGCCAGATTGTTGAGATAGCAACGGAAAAATGACTTGTGAGTGTCCAGGGTGCCAATTTTAGGCCTGAAGAAAAACTCACATTGATTGAGACGCTCAGCATCCTCATGAAAGCTGGAAATATCCATATAGATCAATATAGCGGTGGTGAATTTGACCCAGGACAAACCAATGTTATTGGTACTGCATTTCGTTCGGGAATCATCGATGCTTCATACAATATTTCTCCTTCGACAAAGACACTTCGTTCACAGCTCTTTCATATAGCACGCAAGGTATTTTTGCTTCAAAAATAGTTTAAAGTGAGTTTGCAATTTTTTGAGTTTCTGTACCATAGAATCCATTATGGCAAACAAACATGGACTCAAATGATCTGTCGTCAAAGCTCAAGCAAAAGCTCGTCGTCTTTCAAAAAATGTAAAGAAGACAATTTATCAAGTACATATAGGAAGCGAGAACGGCCAGACAAGGAGCAATCAATCGTATAAAAAGAGGAAACATTATCTCGAAAACAAGCAAAACTGGCCAAAGAAAAAACTTCCCACCAAAAATTTCCAGTCTCTCTTTGAGATGGGACTTCTCGATGAGCGTGGTTTCTTCAAAAAATGAAAGAAAAAGAACTTCCACACAAAATCCATGGTAGACCAAAAAGGATTGGATTTTTATGGGATGCCGAGAGGGAAATAGTTTTCTTCTAGAAAAAGGTAAAAGAAAAAGAAAAACAGGGGAATTTTTATAAAAAACTTTTAAACCGTGATTAACTGGATTAACGAAATTAACACGATTAAATTTGATTTCTATTTATGCCAACTCCTTTCCAACAAAAAGTTTACGACGCACTTGTCCTTATTCCAAAAGGGAAAGTGACAACGTATAAACTTCTTTGAAACTTCATACATTGCAAGAGTTCACAAGCAATTGGACAGGCCCTGACGAGAAATCCTGACGCTCCAGGAGTACCTTGTCACAGAGTTATAAAAACTGATGGCACTATTGGTGGGTATGCTTTTGGTGTTCCTGAGAAAAAGCGTATACTTGCCATAGAAGGCGTATTATTTGATGGGAAAAATCGTCTTCTTGATCCAGGAAAAACTCTATTCTCATTTTAATTTTCTAATGCTTTCTCTATGATCGACCACACACTTCCAACTCTTCCGTATTCCTATGATGCACTAGAGCCGTACATAGATGCTCTGACGATGGAGATTCATCACTCAAAACACCATCAGACCTATATCACCAATTACACCAAATTATTGGAAGGAACTGGCCTGGTAGAGAAATATTCACCACTTGAACTTCTCGAGCATCTGGATGAAGTACCTGCAGATAAGAAGCAAGGAATTATCAATAATCTCGGCGGACATATCAATCATAGTTTTTTCTGGACTATTCTCTGACCAAATTCCGGTGGAAATCCAGTTGGAACTCTTTCTGAGGCTATCAATGCTACCTTTGTGAGTTTCGAAGCGTTTCAAGAGGCTTTTTCTGCAAAGGCTTTGAGTGTCTTTGGTTCTGGATGGGCCTGGCTTGTGAAAGATTCAGCAGGAAAACTTCAGATAACAACTACTTCAAATCAAAATTCACCGCTTTCAGAAGGGAAGACTCCCATTATCGGATTGGATGTCTGGGAACATGCGTACTATCTAAAGCACCAAAATAAGCGCGTAGAGTACATAAAATCATTTTGGAGCGTTGTTAATTGGAAGCAGGCTGAACAAAACTTTACTGCAAAAGTGTAGCCATCTCGAGGAGATCGGCCAATTTTTCTGGTGATATACCGGGTATTATATTGATACGGCGTAGTTCAAATTTTCTCTCGTGCAAATCAGCCTCTCAGAAACGTGTCGTAAGCGCATATCGATAGCTCGATTCCTGCACAGATTTTAGGCTTTCTATGTCATAATATCATCCCGGGTATACGAAGATATGTATCGGAGTATGAAACCATTTTTCGAGGGATTTTTTGCTGTTTTTTACTTCCTGAATGAGTTTAAAATTTTTGATACGAGTGAGAATGGCATGATTCCAGGTATGGCTGGCGATTTCCCATCATGCATTTTGCAAGGCGTGTATGTCTCGTCAAAATAGATAATCTGATTCATCCATTTTTGCCACAATGAGCCCAATAATTCATACGTAGTTGTATTTATGCATAATCGGAAATGCATTTTGATAGACATCGAAATATCCATCATCAAAGGTAATCATGACTGATTTACAAGGAACGGTATTGTCGACGATGTCCTGGGAAGTAATGGTGGTATAACCAGATGTGTGCAGATAGTTCAGCTGTGCATCAAATTCTTGGGGCGATACAGAGATATCCTGGGCCGCTTTACTCGTCAGATCCTGATAATTTCTGATGTGGTGGTACATCAGTATGGGAAAGTGGCTTGTTCGGCATTCTGTATCGTGTCTTGATTCTATGACCGACAGGGGCGTCAGTATCTGAGAAACATTATCAAGTCCGGATGAATTAATAAACAAAAAAGATGGGAAAAGTGTGAGAAACAGGGAAGGCATATCAACTGAAACAATGAGTAATATATGAGAATATTGAGTAAAAGAATCGTTCCGACTCTGAGCTTGTCGAAGAGGAGCGGTGAGAATCCCTAATGTAGAGAATGGCGGAGAGGAAGGAATTCGAGTCTTCGGTTCCGCCTTAGGCGGACCTCCGACCGCGCCTCGCTATGTTCCGGCGGTTCTCATCCCACGCGACACAAAAAATTGTGTCGCTTTCCCTCCTTATTCACTTCGTTCATGGCGGAGA
>CAZLKD010000056.1:0-6217 GCA_964560015.1 uncultured Candidatus Peribacteria bacterium | reverse complement strand
CTTCGACCCCCTGCTTGTAAGGCAGGTGCTCTAACCAACTGAGCTAATCACCCATTCGCTACGCTCTCAGTAACCAGTAACAGAAAAAGAAAACAGAGAGGATTTTTCTTTCACTCCGGGGATTGTAGGAATTTTAGAAGAATTGCAAAATTATTTTCTTCGTTCATTTGTCAAAAGCCTGTTTTCTCTTACAATCCAGACAATTATGCAATCCATCTACGATAATATTGCCCTGAAGAAATTTCTCGAAGAACAAGGAGAGAAGCCTTTTCGTATTACTCAGATTTTTCAAGCACTCTACAAAGATCTCGTAGAGGATATCGGTGAATGTACGACTATCTCGGCGAAACTTCGTGATGCCATGAAAGAAGAATTCACTCAACATGTACTTACAGTGAGTCATGTGACCACCTCTGCAAATGGGCAGACAACGAAATTCCTCCTCGATACTCATGATGATAAGCATATTGAATGTGTCATCATGCGGCATCTCTCTGGACGAAATACGCTCTGTATCTCGTGTCAGGCTGGTTGTCCGATGGCGTGTACATTTTGTGCGACAGGGAAGCTCGGACTTCTTCGAAACCTCACTGTTGGTGAGATAGTTGAGCAGGTCATGATTGCCATTCATCATCTCAAAAAAGAATGACTTCAGCTTCGAAATATTGTGTTCATGGGCATGGGGGAGCCATTTTTGAATTATCCTGAAGTCAACAAGGCGCTCGAGATTTTCTGTGGTCCGAAATTTCTCAACTTCTCAGAACGTCGTGTGACCATCTCTACGTGTGGAATTGTTCCAGGTATCAAAAAGCTCATGGTAGACCACCCTCAAGTGAGCCTGGCTATATCACTCCATGCTCCAAATGATGAAGCGCGCAAGAGTATAATGCCGGTTGATAATACCTATCCTCTCGATGTGCTCATGAAAACGCTCGATGAATATGTGGAAAAGACGAATAAGAGAATTTTTTATGAATATATCATGATTCAATGAGTCACCGATAAGTTATCATATGCTTATGAGCTCGCAGACCTGATGCAAAACCGGCTTGGGCATGTGAATTTCATACCATATAATGCTGGTGAGGGTATCATGGGAAATGATATGCAACCAACTCCAACACTTATCATCAAAAAATTTCAAAGAGTT
Source organism: uncultured Candidatus Peribacteria bacterium (assembly GCA_964560015.1). Classification (GTDB taxonomy): domain Bacteria; phylum Patescibacteriota; class Gracilibacteria; order BD1-5; family JAGOOR01; genus JAGOOR01. The sequence goes on along the minus strand of CAZLKD010000056.1, from coordinate 5,067 downwards.
CTCGAAGAACGAGGAATTCCTTCGACCGTTCGATTTACTATGGGTGATGATATAGACGCTGCCTGTGGTCAACTGGCCCTCAAAGTCGATGGGAAAAAAGTATCGGAAGTACAATGAAAGAGAATAGGAGGATAAAAAATCAAGCCCCTAAATATTTGTGCTCAAGAGAAAATCCCTATAATCATGAGTATGAATCACGACCTTCCCATCATCGATGAAGTTGAGCGTCTCAAGACTCAAAAACGCTACACGGAAGCTCGTACTATGATAGAATCTGCGATATCTCGATACCCTCACAGATATGAACTGTACGAAGAGCTCGCAGATATATATATCTACGAGAGTGATTACCCAAAAGCCGAGAAAGCTCTCGATTATGCGGAAACACTTGAGCCTCAGTCTTCTACAGGATTATATCTCCGATGATATATGGCACTCATCCGTAACGATTTCAAAAAAGCGATTCAGAATCTCGAACAATCAAATGAAAAAACCCCCAATAATCCTGAAGTGCTCCGAAATCTAGGCTGGGCATATACTATGGTTGGAGAAGTAAAAAAGGGTATTATCCTCCTCGAACGCGCCCTCACTATTGCCCCAGATGATATGCTCATCATGGAGGATCTCGGTGTTGCGTTGCTGACCCAAGGAAAGATTCATGAAGCTCGTGAATATCTCTCAAAAGTAGGGAAGGAGAGTCATATGTCTGATATGTGATTTCCTGTATAAATATCTATGTTTCGCACCAATTATATCGCCGACGATCAGTCGTATCTCGTCGTTGATTATGATCATTTCTCTCTGACGGTCGGACTTCTCAGATTTATCAAGAAAAAGCCACAATTAGAGGTCTGTGTTCGTAGTTTTTTTTCTCCTGAAGATCGCGTCTTTAGCGCTCGTTCTTTTGAGCGAAACTTTCTTCAATGTTGCCGACAGTTAGAAGAAAGGGTTGGAGAATTACCACGAGAAGTCTGTATTTTTCTGGATCATGGAGAATCTGTCGTGACCTCTACGGGGTATACATTTGCACGAGAAAATTCTGACACTCCTCTCCAGTTAGAGGAAATTGATAGTTTTGCTACCCAGCTTCGTATTCAGTCGGAACAGCAGTCAAAGAGGATTTGGCATGGGGATTTTTGATACGTTGAAAATGATAGAAAGCTTCTCTCTCTTTTCCTGTCCCATCTCGCTCTCGATAAACGGCATCATACTTTTCCTCTTTGAAAGATGGCTTCACATGTCACTATGAGATGTCTCTTTTTCTACTGAAGCAAGTGACTCATAGATGGTATTTCACGGAGCTTATCTGCTTCGGATTTTCGATTGATTACATGCGTGCCATTGCCTTTTGTTTTTTTGAATCATCTCTGTAATCATAAGACACTTCTCGAAAATCACCTCCACATACACTTGGGATATGACTCTACGACTGTACTCTTGCATCTCGGGAAGCAAGTGCAAGAGATACAGACTCTCCCGTTTGGATGGCAAGTCATTGATGAAAAATTGGCACAGTATTTTTCTCCACTTGAGCGAGAATCTCTCCTCATGAAAAATGACCAAAAACTCCAAAATATGCCAGAATGGTCAGAGTATCAAGCATTTCTCACAGCTTCTCTGCGTGCTCTTTTTGAGCGTTTTGGCCTGCAATGGAGTTTCCATGATTATACGTTTTCGAGTCAGGGGCCGGGTGATATCATACCACTCATTGTTCGCTCCGGTGATCTCTCACCGTGGATACAGAAAAATAGCACTTTCCATAAGCTCTGATCCCACGAAGAAGAGCATTGGCTCCATTATTGGAATACCCTTGATCCGATTTTCTCACTCAATCCGCATCCACTTTTAGCACTTGTTCGTTCTGTCTTTTTCTCAAACTATGCAGATTCATAACTGGAAAAAAACATCTGACTTTTTTGCACTTCTGGAGGCTATACGAGACTCCGAAGGGGAGTGCGTGATAGCTCTTGGGAAAAATGTGGCAGTTGCCTGGTTTCATGTATCGATCATGCAGGCGATGTATCCAGAAAAAATGCTCTTATTTGTTGTCCGCGATGAGAGAATACGAAAACTCCTCAAGCAGGCTGGATATAAAGTTTTTTTCACTGTTCACGATATTCACAAATTTCTCCCAGAAGGATTTCAGATTATCCAGGCCAATTTGAGCGTGACTGAGTATGTACGATATCATATGCTTCGTTTTTTTGGCCGATTCTTCTGATATGCGAAGACTCTCAAATCAACACGTACTGCCTTGTTCGAAGTGCGTCATTCATCGTGGTATGTCCTCGTTTTGTGAATCATTGTTGTATTGCTCCTCATGATCGGTATCGTGAGCCTGACGAGTCCACACGCCTCTCTCATCATTACGCCTCAGACTAGCATACAAAATGCAATCAAAAATGTTGTTTTTGTCCCACAAGACCAGATGGGAGCTCCTGATCAAATCCCTCTTCAAAAAGACATATTTTCTTTTGAACTCAAAAAGACATATAGTGTGAATACTTTTGATACAACATCTCTCTCACGTGCCCGTGGTAAAGTTCGCATCCTCAATGCCGGACTAGAAGATCTCCGTCTTCGCCCTCAGACTCGTCTCACTGCTGGTTCACTGATATTTCGATCAACAACATGGATAGATATACCACCCGCTGTTGACTCACATCCTGGTGAAGTACTGGTTGATGTCATCGCAGATCCAGTAGGTTCGGATGGCGTATTGATGGGTAAGAAAGGAAATATAGCACAGAATACATCACTTACAATTCCGGGCTTGCCATCAAAAGATCAAGAAAATATAGTCGCAGTGGCTCACGAAAATTTCACAGGAGGCGATGATACTCACACCTCACTCCTTACTCAGGAGGAATATGATAGAATTGAAAAGGTTTTCAAAGAACAGATCATATCTGATGCCCAGAGTTACGAGTCAAGACATTATGATAAAAAAGCCGATTTTATCCCCTTGCCAATTCCAGATGCTCTCAGCATACTCGATATATCGGATTCAGCCGATGTGCCTGTTGGGTCGAGGGCGAGTGAGGTGACTTTTTCAGGGAAGGCAAATTTTATGATTTATCTCTACCACCAACCAACGCTCCGGAAAATACTCCTTGAGACAGCAAAAAATCATCTCCTCGAAAATACTGAGTCTCTCGTGGAAATATCGGATAGTCCTCCGGATATTATCGCCACTCTGAGCAAAACTGACGAACCATTTAGTATCAAGGCGACTGCACAGATTCCTGTGCAAATTCTCTATGATTTTTCGAGCTCTACTGGACAAAAAACTCTACAAAATATACTCTCGGATCTCCTCGATGCTGATGCAGAAAGAGCACAAAAGACACTCCTCAATCATCCCTACATCAAAGCAGTCGATATCCGCCTGACTCCATTTTGGTCACATAAACTCCCAGCAACACTCGATAGGATTTATATAAAAATTGAAAAAACGACTACGTAGTTTTAATTCTCTTCTCCGAGCAATGCTGTATAGAGTTTTTTCTCTTCTTTTGATATCTTTCCAGGTACCAATATTTCTAGAGTAATGATGAGATCCCCGCGTCCTTTTTTTCCAAGAAGTGGCATGCCATCTCCTGATATCTGGAGTTTTTTTCCATGCTGTGTGCCTGCTGCAATACGTATTTCTCTTTCTCCTATGAGGGGGAATTTTATTTTCTTGTGTGTCCCGAGCACCGCTTCAGCAGGGCTCATATGGACGATGGTGTAAATATTATTTCATTCACGGACGAGATTTTCTTGTGATTGATCGGCATGACAAGTGATGTAGAGATCACCAGCACTGTGTTTCCCGGCATGGCCTTCTCCTGTCATGCGGAGTGTCATACCATCATCTATGCCAGCAGGTATTTCGACAGTTTGTTCTATTTTTTTCTTTACCCTACGTTTCCCATGACACTCTTTGCATGGCTCATCAACTTTTACACCCTCACCACCACAATCATCACAGACAACTGTTTGTTGCATCATGCCAAAAATACTTCTTGTCGCACGTGTGACATGACCAGAACCATGACACGTAGGGCATTTTTTTGGTTCTTTTCCGTCTTTTGTTCCATGACCATGACAGACGTCACAGTGTACCATTTTATCAAAATGAATTTCCTTTTTTACTCCAGAAAAGCTCTCAGCAAAGGTTATATGTACTTCTTTTTGCACATCCTCACCACCTTCGTCTCTTCGCTGGCGTCGAGTGCCGCCAAACCCTCCCATGTTTCCAAAAACAGAAGAAAAAATATCCTCGACGTTAATATCTCCAAAATCAAAGCCTCCCATTCCGCCAAAACCAGACGCACCTCCTTCTGCGCTTCAGAACTGATCGTAGCGTGCTTTTTTCTGGGCGTCAGAAAGTACAGCGTAGGCCTCGTTCACAGTCTTAAATTCAGACTCTTTTTCCTTATCGCCTCCATGCCTGTCGGGATGGAGTTCCATAGCCTTCTTTCGGTAAGCTTTTTTTATATCGTCTGCAGAAGCGTTTCGCTCTACTCAGAGAATGGAATAATAGTCTTTACTCATGCGTAGGATTGTATAGTTTTTAGTTTTTTGGCAACCCCGATTCCGTCATTTCTTCGCCCTTTACGTCATCCTCGTGCTAGAGAGTGAAAGCGAAGCGTCACGAGCGCGACACGGGGATCCAGGATATTACTACGCGAAGCGAGCAATAAAATAAGGAAGTATTCAGGCCTGGATTCCGGCTCGAATATTTCCCCGCTTGCGCGATGAAAATATCCGTCCGGAATGACGGACAGTTACCCCCGCTTTGCTAATTGTTCGAGAGCTGTCTGTTTGAGGATTTCCTCTTCTGCGGCAAGGTATTCACTAGAATTCTGGAGGCCATCTTTTCGAGCCTGAGCCATAAATGTTTTTGCTTCTTCTTTTTTCTTGGCTATAGATTCTGCATCAATGTTTTCACCGCTATCGACCATATCAGCGATGACGCGTACGCCAGATTCATCAACCTCATATATACCAGCTCCGAGCGCATAGCTGACCTCACGACCGATATATTGGATACGGAGAATTCCTGGCTGAGTAACACCCAGA
>CAZLKD010000055.1:1300-6259 GCA_964560015.1 uncultured Candidatus Peribacteria bacterium | reverse complement strand
CGGGGACGTTTTCAGTGGCCAGTCATAAACAAAAAGTTACAAAGTAAAAGAAAAAGTAAAAGTAAAAGAGAGGATTTATAATAAAAAAACAATTCCACTGTTTTTCTTTTTCTGTTCTCTTTTTCTGTTTCGCTAAAAGCGAATTTGGTGGAGTCTAAGGGAGTCGAACCCTTGACCTCCTCGGTGCAAGCGAGGCGCTCTAGCCAACTGAGCTAAGACCCCAAGGGGAAGTAAAAGTAAAAGAAAAAGTAAAAAGAGAGGATTATAAAAATCAATTTTCACTTCATGTTTCACTCCTGCAGATTACTTTGCCATCATATGAGAGAGTACGCCAGAAAAGAAAATATAAAAAACCTTTGTTTTTCTTTTTCTGTTCTCTTTTTCTAATTTACCCAAGGGTAAATCTGGCGGGAGCGACGGGACTCGAACCCAAGACCGGAGATATGCCCAAAGACATATCGAGTGGTAATGGTCGCGCCTTCATTCACTTCTTTTGCCAAATTACTCTTTCGAGAAATCTGGCGGGAGCGACGGGACTCGAACCCGCGACCTCCTCCGTGACAGGGAGGCGCTCTAACCAGCTGAGCTACGCCCCCTCAACCATGACAAAGTGACGGGAGTATAAATAAAATATGTGGTTATGCAAATTTTTTTCTATTTTCCGAAAAATCCCTATAATTCTCGGAATGAACCGAAACAAAAAAGGCAGAACTTTTCTGGAAAGATGGAAGAAAAAAATAGCTTCCTTTTTTTGGCTCGATAGCTGTGCCGGAGGTATATGCCTGCGCGAGCGAAAGTGAAAAAAAGAACTCCTCTGTGTCCTCCATCAAGATGGGGGCATCATGCTCCCAAAATGAAGAGTCAAACGATGAGAATCACTGGAAGTGGCTGCTCTACGAGAATTTCAAGAAGAAACTGGTTTATATCAGAGTCGCCTCGGAGAATATATCGGGACAATACGTGATCGAATGAGAAGAAAAAAGATTAATTTTTACTGGATACGTGAAACAAGCTCCAAGCACTCAGCCATGCATGATGAGGCCATAATGTGGATAGAGCTCAGCAAGGCGAGCAAGAAAATGAAACACACGAGTGAAGCAAGATTTATAGAGAAACACCTCTAGTCTTTTCTATAAAAAGAGCTCACCATACGGGCTATTGGGCCAATATACACCACCACAGAAATCATCACCCCAAAGAGGATAATCTTTCCCCATGTTCCCAGAAATATAGCTCAGAGTCAGAAAATAAGTGAGAGAAACATCACCAACTTTCTCTGCATATGATGGCTAATACCCTCGAGTGTCATACGATGGTGCAAATGCGATAGATCGCCTTTCATGGGATTTTTACCCGATCGAATACGCGTCAGGATAACATAAAACGCATCAATAAAATAAATACCGAGAACGATGGAAGCAGTGGCTATCTTTCCTCCAGAAACGATGGAAAGCGTCGCTATGATAAAACCGAGAAACATCGTCCCTGCATCTCAGACGATACATGCTCTCCGAACATCGAAACGCCAAAAAACAAACAACGTCGGTATAAAAACAGAGAGAAACGAGAGCACAAAGAGAGAATTCGCCCGAGCGGCCGAGGAATCATCAGTGATATAGAGCTTGATAGAAAGGAATGCAAGGACAATACAGCTCACGAGACTGACGCTCGATGTCATAGCACGGCCATTATCGCTCCAGTTGATAGCATTCATGACGAGGACATACCAGATACAGGTAAGAGCAATCGGTAGAACGTAAAACGTAGACTGTCCAAAAGTAAATCGCAAGTATTCAAATTGATCCAGATGAATAATGCCTCCAAAGATATTACTCATATACCCTATTTTGATCGCCGTCATGCCAAAAAAAGCTCATAATCCTATCTGAAAAAGTAATCGGAATACAGGAGGAATGCTCCGCTTCTGATCGTCCCAGGCCATCAGGGCAGTAGTGATCAGCCCCGCAATAAGCACATACATTGCTTTTTTGATATCCGCGTCCGAGACAGCAAAGAAAATCCACGGAGACCACAAAACAAGATTCAGGATAAGCACGACTCCCCCTGGATATGGCAGCGGTGTACGATTTTTCTCATGGCTATAGAGATGGGGCTTATCCATAATACGGTACTTCCGAAATATACGAAAAACGCCTCGTGTTATGAAGTACATGGTTATTCCAGAGCCAAAAAGAGTGGCCAACCAGAGAAGAAAACTTTGCATAAGCGTATTGTAGGAAATTTTCCGTGAGAGCAAATAATGCCCAATACTTGATTCCGGAGACAAAGTATGGTGTAATGGAGTATATGAAAGCCCTCTATCTCAGAGTACGACATCACTCCAACATGGACCATATCGTACCGCTCTCACTCATCACTTCTCTCGCTACCCTCAATATTATTTTGCTCTTTTATTAGATGAATTCTGACGCACCCAATAGACGATAAGAGCTACCACTATCGCTCATAAAAGAATATAGTTCAAGTATTGAAGAATAACTTCATAATTTTCCACAGCGAAAACTCCTATCAAGAGTATCGATACTGCCCATACTGACGAACCAAATATGTTAGCAAACCAGAATCGAGCCCCTGACATTTTGTGTGAGCCAGCTATATAGGGAATAAACGAACGAAGCAGGTTGTGAAATTTTCCTCCCACGATAAACCAGAAACCGTTTCTAGAAATCTGTTTCTCAAGCCAGGCCATCTCACGAGGGCCAGCTCCGAAGAAGGTTCCGTATTTTTGGAGCGTCTCTGGATTTCCATATTTCCCCATGAAATACCCGAGAGCATTTCCCAGACAAGCTCCTATCATCGCGAGAAGTGCTGCAATCGGAAATATATCCCATTGTCTCGCCACGAAGAATCCTCCAACCAAAATCATGATATTCATACCCGGTATCACTGCCCCGACAAAAGGAAACGATTCAGCCATAGCAGTCACCAGAAGGATAGCGTAATTCCACTGTCCCCAAGACTTGATCTGTACACCCATCCAATCAATACCCAAACGCATCAGATCTGGGCGAAAGAGTGAAAGGAGACCGATACCTACCATCAAGACTATGAGCAAGATGTGCAGTGCAGAGAGGAAAGTATTGAGAAATTTTTGAAGAGATTTTTTGGGCATGTGCGGAGTATAGTCATTTCCCTGAAAATCAAAAATACTCGGCTCATTCACTCAAGCTCATGGTACCATCTTTTCTACATCCCACATTCACTTACTACACTTCTATTTATTCAAAATGCTTCTCTGACTCATCCCGTATATTTCATTTTTCCACCAGTAGTAATCGGTAAGTCAGGTATAGGAATCCAATGAGCAGCCCCGGCAGTCAAACAGGTAGCACAAATGGATGGAGCTCTTCGAAGAAGTCGTGTAAAGAATAATCGGAATCATTTGGCCTTCTCACATTTTCAACCCTTTAAGTGGTAACACCATGGATGTGTCGGCTGACATTTGCAGTTATCATATTCGTAAGGATTGAGTCCATTTTTACATGTACAAGAATTATCATCTTCATACTCAGGCTCTGGGCCTTTATAATTTTCAGCAGCTTTTATAGTACAACCCTTTTGTGGACAATTTTTTCAATTAACTCCTTGTGACTTTAGAGAACCAAATCCACCAAACCATCCAAAGAAGCTCGATTCGAGACCTCCCGCGTTTGGATCACACTCGTTTTTACATGAACTATCACATCCATCACCATCTGCATTATTTCCATCATCACATTCTTCATCCGAGTCTACTGTGCCATCACCACAGGAAGGAGAAGTTTCCGTGGTACAGGCTGCAGAACATCCATCACCATCTGTTGTATTGCCGTCATCACAGGCTTCACCTTCTTCCACAGTTCCGTTACCACAAGAAGCTACTTTGTGGCAATCCTTACAATCAGGACCACCGTCACATTCTTCCCCGGAATCTACGGTACCATTTCCACATAGATTGTATTCACAGTTTGGGAGTGTGCCTCCGTTTTCACACGTACATTGGCCATCGATATTTCTTTGTTGACCAGTGGGGCAGGCAGGAGGCTCACAAACCCCTGATACATTACGTGATTGTCCATCTGGGCAAACAGCAACACACTGACCATTAATTTCTTCTTGCTCAACAGAACAACCTGGATTTTCACAAACGCCTTCGGCATTTCTTACCTGAGGATCATTACACTGAGGCACACAGTTTCCATTCACCATCTCATTTGGAGCAACACATTCTGGATCTGCACAACTCCCCCAAGCATCTCTCACTTGTGGGCTCTGACAAGCATCAACACAGCTTCCATTGACCATTTCTTGGGGTGATTCGCATGTTGGATCCGAACAATTCCCCCATGAATCTCTCACTTGTGGACTCGTACACTGAGGAACACAGCTTCCATTTACCATTTCATTGGGAGAATTACATTCTCCTCCTGTAGTATCATTTCCGTCTGAATTACAATTTTCACCATCATTGCAAGCATCTGCGCCGAAGATGTCAGACTTGAGGAAACTACTAAACAAACTACTCGCTGTATCCGATACAGTTGTCGTCAGTGGTTTCGGGAAATGATTTTCGGTCATGAAAGAATATTCACCAGTACAAGTCATGCCAGAGACATCCTCACCGTCTTGTTCGAGCCCTTGTTTCATCTGTGTACAATTTTCCAACTGTCCACCCTCTGGATCATCAGGAATATCTGACACAATATCTGGACACTGAACTTTTACGCCATCGATATACATATCTGCCTTGATGGTCACAGAAGTGTTCGTGTACAGAGTTTCAAATTTTGTCATATACGGATCTGGTGAACCCATAGAGAGGGTTTTTCCAGAAAAATCCGTACTTCCATCTCATCGCTCAAAGGAGTAGAGACCATCTACAATAGTACAGGTAATGTTTTTTCTTCTCAGTTCTTTGAGAGCGTCTTTCGCTGACTGGAGAGAGGCCTCAAGAGAAGC
>CAZLKD010000055.1:0-1200 GCA_964560015.1 uncultured Candidatus Peribacteria bacterium | reverse complement strand
GCTGTCAGGGTCTTATTGAGTGACGATAATTCACCCTGAAGTGCAGTATTTGTAGCAGTGAGATTCTTCGTTTCATTGGCGATAGCAGCATTGGATGCGGTGATAGTATCAACATTTTTTTGCGATGATGCGATAATGAGATTTGCAGTATCCGCCTGTTTCTGTGTTTCAGCATTTTGTGCTTGAAGTGTGGCAATATTTTTCTGAGCAGTTGAGATGTTCCCTTGGGTCGCAACCAACGATGACTGTGCTGTCTTAATTTGTGAAGAGATAGAACGAGTGATTGTCTGTTTCTGAAGTGATGCAATCTTTGTCTGAAGAGTCGTAACCTGTGATTGGTATGATGTGATTTGTGCGTTGAGGCTCTGTATCCTGGTCATATTAGCGCTGATTTTCGTTTGAAGAGAGGCAACCTGAGCTTTCGCTGAAGCAACCTGAGCAGTGGCAGTCTTCAAAAGTGATACATTCGCGCTCGCTTGTCTATTATTTTGAGAGATTTTTGTTGTGTTCGCAGTGATTTGAGAGATTTTTTCCAGAACTGATGCCTGGAGAGGAACAATGCTCGCCTGTGCAGACTTGAGGTCTATATTCGTCTTTTCGAGCGTCTTTTCTTTCTCGTCTTTCTGTGCAACATATGCCTTCATCTGTGTCTCATAGCTCGTGAGTGTATTCTGAAGTGTTGTGATTTTTTGTAAATCAGGTTTTATTAAATTCGTGAGAGACTTAAGAGACTGTTGAAGAGGTGGAAGGCTTTTTTGAAGTTCTGCTTGGCGCGCAGTCGTTGTGGCAATTATTTTTTGTTGATCAAGAATCCCCTGCGTAGCTTGGTCTAATTGTTTTTGGGTGTCCGCCTTCTTTTGTTCGAGAGCTGATAACCCCTCAGTACACTGTGCTGATTGTTCCTGCGTATTTTTCTCGAGGCTCGCTGTGAGTGATGTCTGTTCGGGAAGAAGTTTTTCAATATCAGATTCGATATTGACAACAAGCGCCTTATTGTCAGTAATTTGTTTTTCAAGAGAAGCAATCTCAGTATTGAGCTGAGCTTCATCCATCAGATTTGCATCAATAAAATCCGACTTTAGTGAATGATATACCGGTTGTGCGAAGTAGATACAAACCGCTCCGATAAAGACAACAGCAATAAAAAAAACTTTACTGCGAGTAGAGGCACCAAGGGTGTTCATAGGATATAGGTGATGA
>CAZLKD010000054.1:1718-6352 GCA_964560015.1 uncultured Candidatus Peribacteria bacterium | reverse complement strand
GACCGTATTTTCGTTGGTTTTTTTCTCCTATTTCATGTTTTGTGGGGCTCCATATGATTTTTGGGAAGAGTGCTTTTGATCTCAGAAGGGGCCTAGGACTTCTCTTTTTCTGGATATCGAGCGTTTCGCTCTGGAGCAATTTTTATGATAAAAGAGGACTCTTTTTTGATATACACGATCCTCTCATTGTCTGGTTTGATAAAATTCCTGCCCTTACTCTCATTTTCGGTTTTTTATTTCTCTCACTCTATCTCTTGTTTCATGTTTCTTATAGGAAAATTCTCTCACAATTCGGAGAGGTTGGGGGGTATGCTTATCGAAAACAGGTGGAAATGCTCAATACCTTTTCTGATTCCCTCAGAGAACGTCAAATGGAGAAAAAACATATCTCTCCAAAAGAAGAAAAGCGCCTCCGCAGCCGTAATGATGAGCTGGAGGACAAGATAGAACAGCTTTCTGGTAAAAAAATACCTTCTCCGGAGCAGCAAAGCTTTTTTGAAAAAATACGTAATAAAGGGACAATTCTCGATACCAAAACGCCTGCTCATCAGACACTTTCATCACATTGAAATGCCTCTGCAACACGTTCTGTGCCAATTATTACTAAAAATGTTTCTACTGATAAACACAGTGACATAAAGCCTTTTCATGGTTCCTGGCAGTATCCTCGAAGTGACCTCTTAATGTATCATCCGAAGGGAAAACCCCTCACACGTGAGGAAATCGAGCTACAATCAGCTATTATTGAGAGGACATTGCTCCAATTTGGTATCGAAGTTTCCATGGCTGGTTTTGAAGTGGGCCCAACGGTCACACAGTATCGTCTCAAACCAAGTGAAGGAGTAAAGCTCAATAAAATTGAAGCGCTCAAAAAAGACCTCACACTCGCACTGAAGGCAAAAAATATACGTATTCAGGCACCTATCCCTGGACTGGGGCTCGTCGGTATCGAAGTCCCCAATGATCGTCGGGATGTCGTCAGTCTCCGAGAAATAGTTGAGAGCCCGCAGTTTACAAAGCATACTTCAAAACTTGCCATGTGTGTCGGATCTGGAATAGCGGGGGATCCTGTTGTATGTGATATGAAGGATATGCCCCATCTCCTCATAGCTGGTCAGACAGGTTCCGGTAAATCTGTAGGGATGAATGGTTTTTTGATTTCATTGCTCCTCCGTAATTCTCCAGCTGAATTGCGTATGATTATGGTTGATCCAAAACGTGTAGAGCTCGGAGTCTATAATGGCATCCCACATCTTCTCGCGCCTGTCATCAATCACCCAGATAAGGCTCTCAATGCCCTCAAATGGTGTGTCGCCGAGATGATACGTCGATATGACCTCCTCACAGAGGCACGAACCCGTAATCTCGCCGAATATAATGCTAAAGTCGGAAAAGAAGAAAAAATGCCAGCCATCGTCATCGTCATCGATGAGCTCGCTGATCTCATGATGAGTGGCAATAAAAAAGAGGTCGAAAATGCTATTGCACGTATTGCACAGATGGCCCGCGCTGTTGGTATGCATCTCATCGTCGCTACTCAGAGACCGTCAGTTGATGTGATTACCGGTTTGATCAAAGCAAACATCCCAAGCCGCATAGCCTTTACTGTTGCGTCTCAGGTAGATTCTCGAACTATTCTCGATCGTGTCGGCGCAGAGGATCTCCTCGGACGAGGTGATATGCTCTATGCTCCAAGTGGCGTCATGGATCCCGAGCGTGTTCAGGGGGTTTTTGTAAAAACAGAAGAAGTAGAAGCTGTGATTCATTTTATCAAGATGCATACAGATGCTGACACTGCAGCAAATATGTACGATATGACGATCGTAGAAGGTCAGAAACACGATGGACCAGGTGACATCAACGGTGATGGGAGCGCTGATGAAAATGATGATTTCATCATTCAGCAAGCTATTGAGGTAGTCCGATCAAGTGGTAAGGCATCGACATCACTTCTACAGAGAAGATTGAAACTCGGTTATGCACGAGCCGCACGAGTCATGGATGCACTTGAGGAAATGGGCGTTGTATGACCGGCAGAGGGAAGTAAGCCTCGAGAGGTCTACTAGATTATTCTACTGGTGTTCCTGTGCTGTCTATTCCTGTTGTAGTATCAATATTTTGTACACGTCGTCGTGTACGAGTTGACTGTGGCTCTGTTGCTGTATCGGATGCTGTTACTTCGGGAATTGAAATACTGTCACTTTTTATATTTGTTCAGAGGTCTGGAGATGCCGGAATTGTATTTTCAATAGAAGGTACTTTTTCGATGCGAGTTTCAATACCAAATGCTTTAAATATAGATTCGTTGAGCAGATCAATAAATTTATCTGTTGTATTTGTCATGAGAGTGACGACGATCAAGACCCCACTGATGGCTACTATCCATACTGCCAATCTCGCGACCTGTATGATAGCATCTACCACGATATCGACGAGCTTGAGTATTCATTCGAGACAGAGTCTCATAAAGCCGAGAAATTTGTCGAAATTTGATTCGATGACCGGTGTTTTGTCTTCTGAATGTGTCGTAAGAAATATCGGATGTATCTGGCGCATGATTGCATCTTTTTCATTCTGAGACATATCCAAACCAGCACTGAGCCCTCCTGACAAAGGCGATACTCCAACTGAAGGAGAAACTATGCTCTCTGGTGTTGCTGAGGGGGTGAATAATGTTTGTGTAGTTGTCTCTGGCATAGGATAATGCTATCGTGATTTATTTCTTAAAGAACTTTTGTATTCTCGCTACTGCATCGCCGTGATCTCGTATTTTGAGACTATCGGAGAGTACAGACTTGAGTTGATCGAGATAGTCCTTTTCTATAAAGGCCCTATTACGTACTTTGATCTTCATGCCTTGTCGGAGCCCTTTATTTTTTGCAATTCCATTTCGTCTACGGATGGCACGTTCTGTCATGTTAAATTTGCTACCAATAGAATCAAATGTATCTCCATCTGCAATAGTATATGCTTTCCACTGTGTCTTGAAGACCATGATATTGAGAGAGAGGGCCGCAGCTCCGAGGAGAATGGTGACACCTATGACTGAATATTTGGCTACTTCTTTTGTGACAACAGCGACTTGCTTCATGACTTTACGAGTTTCTGGTGATGTGTTGGCGACGATTGTATTTTTTGACCATGTCTGTGCCTCGTTTGTTGCCACTACAACCCTGTTAATGCCCGCTCAGAGTATTGAAAAGAGAGACGTGATACCGTTACTCACGATATTTCCATTCAACTGTTTGATGAGAGCGTCTCTCTTTGATACCGCTTTTTCTCTTTTATCCATGAGTTGTTTTAGCTCATTGTTGATGTTATTGAGCTTCTTTGTCACCTGAGTGATTTTGTCGATCAGTTGGCTTTCTTTTACTTTTGCGAGCGCTATTTTTGATTCCAACACTTTTGCTTGTGCTTTTTCAGATTCATTGAGTTTTTCAAGAGCAGCTATTTCCGATACTATCTTTTTTGCTTCTGGAGAATCTGGTTTGAGTGTCGCAAGTGTCTCCTTGAGACTCTCAATCATGACTTCTCGTGATTGAATTGATTGGAGGAGTGCGTCTCTTTCTGTAGTATATTGAAGTATTTCATTTTGTACTTCTGCGAGATCAGCCTTGCTCTGGATGAGATCCTCTTCAATAGCTGTTCGTTCTGTGGTTTTTGTATTTATTTCTGCGTCGAGAGTGCTAATTTCTAGATTTACTTGAGAGAGTTCTTTTTTTATCTCCTCTTTGTTGCCACCGAGAGTGTTAAAGAGGGAGCCCGTGAGGTTGCTAAATTTATTTACAATAGTGCTAGTAGTGTTGTTTCCTCCATCGATTGAGTCTCTTCAGAGGGATGAATCACCTGATCGGACTTCACCGAAATAGAGACAATCAGAGCTACAATAACCATTTTTACCATTGTTTCGACCATCATCACATGATTCTCATGTTTCCGGTATGCCATTTCCACATATAGCGTTCGTATTTCCAAGCTTTGAAATAACAGAGAGAGTGGTGGGTCAATATAGACCATTTTCGAGGGTAAATCCGTTATTGAGGAGAGAGATGAGGCTATTTGAAGTGAGGCCATTTGTGCCAAATCCATTACCGCCAGTATTACTCAATCATCCATTGTTTGTAGTAGAATTTGTGCCGGTATCATTTACTCCGCTTCAGTTCGTGTTTTTATTGTCAAAGAGCCCATCGAGCCAATCCGTGAGAGATGAATTTTCAGAAGTAGTTGTATTGAGTTTTGAGACAGTGTCTATGAGGTTTTTGTTACTTGAGGTATTGGCGATTCCTTCGAGTTTTACTGTAGAATTTTTCTGTGTAATAGGGAGATCGACGATGCCAAAGAAATATTTTGATGCCGTATCAACTGATCGAATATCGACAGCTTTTACTTGGTAGTTTCCTGTTCACTGGATACCTGTGATAAAGAAGTTACCACTAGTATCTGTTGTAGAGCCTATAACTGCATTGCCCCCAGAGAGGAGGGTTACCTCGATACCGCTCACGCCTACTTGTGTATCGCCTCCTATAACTGTTCCAGAAAGTGTGTAGGACCCATCTTCATTTTGAGTCGTTGTGGTAGTTGTAGTGGTAGTCGACCCGTCGGATGTCGTTGTCTTTGTGGTAGTATTGAGGTCT
>CAZLKD010000054.1:0-1708 GCA_964560015.1 uncultured Candidatus Peribacteria bacterium | reverse complement strand
AACTGTTCCAGAAAGTGTGTAGGATCAGTCCTCATTTTGAGTTGTAGTTGTAGTCGTGGTCGAGCCGTCGGATGGCGTGGTATTTGTGGTAGTATTGAGGCCTGGAGTAGTGCTTGTATTAAATTGTCCCGTTGCAAGCATCTGAAGTCTCAATGTATCAGCAGAAGGTATAGCTGGATTTGAGAGTAAACCAAATGCAGTACTGATAACGCTAATTGGATAATTACAAGCTACAGATTGGCTGAGAGTTCAATTATTGGCCAAATTTGCTATGCCTGTAATTGGATCTTGTGCATCCTGAATACAGATTGTGTTATAGGTAAAACCAACGGTTGAGGTATGGTGTACAGAAGTGCTATTGTTACACAGCTCTGATACGTTTGGGGTGACGGGTTCTGTTTGCAAGGTTACACGCTTACAAGATGGTCATATAGAATTTATATATACTGGTGCTGGTGCTGTTTCCGTAGGCTCTATAAGTCATTTTCCTTTTTCCTCTTTTTTTTCTGGTTCTTTTGGGGGCTTTACTGGTGGAGGTGGGAGTTGTGGTGGCAATGTTCCTGTTTTCCTTTTTTCCTCACAAGGACCAAAACACTCACAAGGAGGATTTGGCCTGCTACATATGTCACATCCTGGGCCACTTGAGCCGTTTGGCGATCCGCAATCATCGGTAGCGAAGGCTGGAGAAATGGAAATGAATCACAAGAGATTCACTATCTGCACAGCTAAAACAAGGTAAATTTTCGTTTTCATACATACATATAATCATACTTTAAAATGATTTGCAAATATTTGATATGTGTATATTATGGCCGAGTCGAAGACAGTAGGCATTGATATATATTATCATACAAGACCTGCCGAGGCAAAACTCACAAGCAATATTATTATACTTTTGAGAATACGCCTTTCGTGGCGTATTTTTGTTTCTCCGATATTTTATTTCCCCCGTTCTCCGTAGTAGCAGAATTCCATTCTAAAAACTACGAAGGATGAATAACCTTTTTTGTTATGACTGTGACAAAGGCAAAAAAGTCTGAGACTCTTGCCGAACTCAAGGCTGACCTCACGCGTGCTAAATCATTTGCTCTTGTTCAGAGCAATCGTATTACTGTCGCTGAAGTGAGCAAAGTTCGTCGATGACTTCTCCCTGTCAGTGGCAAAATGGTAGTCGCTAAAAAGACTCTCATCCAGCTCGCTGCCAAAGAAATCAAAGGTGTAGACATCCCAGATGAGATGGTACCTGGTCAAGTAGCTATTATTATGGCTTTCGAAGACTCAGTAGCACCTCTTTCTGTGGTCAATACACTTGCGAAAGAATTTGAAGGAACTGATAAACTCGTTTTCACGGGGTCATTTCTCGACGGTTCTCTCCAGGACGCTCAGACGACTAAAAAGCTTGCATCGCTCCCATCTCGGGATGTGTTGCTCGCGAAATTCATGGGTTCTCTCTTATCACCCGTGAGCTCTCTCGCTCGATTTTTCGATGGCGCGAAGCAAAAAATGACAGAGACAAACAAATCGACTGTGGCTGAATTGGCCATGGCAAGTGCATAGCTTAAGTGCATAGTACATACAGGGGAATTATTATAAATCCATTGTATGCACTATTTTCTCCGCACTTTGCACTCTTTTATTTTTTACTCATTTATATTATGTCAGATCACGCACAAAAAGTCCTCGACCTCGTCGAGAAACTCACAATCGT
>CAZLKD010000053.1:0-6556 GCA_964560015.1 uncultured Candidatus Peribacteria bacterium | reverse complement strand
GTTCATGCAAGTATTTTAATATATGTAAATGTTTATCAACACATGTAAATATTTTACATTGCATTTATTCTTGTAATCCAATACAATGGCAGTGTTGATAACTTCCAACACTATGCTCAATTCTCTCCTCCAACTCGGACTTTCTGAAAAAGAAGCGAAACTCTACGAAGTTCTCTCCCGTTTTGATGCGCTCACCGCGGCAAGTATTGCAAAACATTCTGGCATAAAACGAGCCTCTATCTACGAGCTCCTCTATGGTCTCGAGAAAAATAATCTCATCAGTCATTACCAGAAAAATGGAACGAAGTATTTCTATATTGATACCCCGGAAAAACTCATACTTCAACACCAGGCGAAGCTCAAAATCGCTGAAGAGGTTGTCAAAAACATTCGTTCACAAAAACAAAAACAGACTGTGACTATCGAAGTTCATAAGGATAGAGAATGATTTCAGGAGCTTTATCGCGAGATACTCCTTCACTCGGGAAAAGAATTCTGTGCGTGGTCCAATTTTGAGTCATTTGATCGTATCATTGATGCAAAAAAGGATGAACAATGGACACGCGAACGTGTCAAAAATGGTACCAGGCCCAGACTGATCATGATAGACAATGCTGTTTCCAGGGCATTTCAGAGAGGAGACAAGACTTTTCCTCGTACCACCAGATTGATCAACGCGAGACAGAATTTTTCATCAACGCTGGTTATCACTGGGCCTACCGTCTATCTCTTTGATGACGTCCCAGAAATCATCGCTCTCAAAATCACCCATCCAAATATTGCCACCATGATGCAGGAGATTTTTGATACATATTGGCAAAACCTCACATAATTCTTCACACAATCCTCACAAATCGCCTCTAGTCAAGTGACAGATTCTTCATATAGTGCAATATATGAAAAACTCAAAAATACTTATTACTCTCATCCTTGCTCTCTTTGTGATGCCGTCTTTTGGACAAGAAAAAGTCGACCGTAACAAGGATCTCTATGATTTTGCTGCCTCATCTGTAGAAGCAAAAGTAGATGATAAAGTGGAGGTCAAAAAAGATGAAACTGATAAAGTCGAAAAAGACGCAAAAGAAGTCAGCCTCATCGCTGATGCGCAGACACTCATCCGAGACAAGCTCATCCAGAAATATCAGGTTCGTCTTGATGAAGTCATCGATCGTCTCGGTACAAAACTCGGTACAGTTTCTCCAGATACAGAGCGTACTGCCCTGAATAATCTCAAAAAGACTATGAGTGACCGCAAGGCTCTCGTCCTCGACCGAAAAGACCTCGACCAGACAAAGCGTGATATCATCCTCGCTATTCTTGACCACGTTATTTACCGCGTCGATGGGCTCATCAAACAATCCGCGACACACACGACTGACGAACAAAAAGCGAAAGCTTAGTCACGATTCGAGTTTTCTCATAATGCTGAGCTTATTAAAGCTGATGGATTCTCACGTCCAGCGCACTTTTCTATCAAAAAGTGGTGTTGGGCTTAGTCTGTCATTGCGAGGACGACTATCAGGAGGACGTGGCAATCCATGAATTTTTTACACAGAGATGGATTCTCACGGTGCCTCTCCTCACATACTTTCGCAGCACCTCAGAATGACAGACGATTATTCAATAATGGTTGTTTTCGTAATCTCAACTTTCTTAAAAGGCCTGTCTCCACTGTCTTTCTGGACGAGGGCAATGGTTTCGACGACCTCCATACCAGTTGTCACTTTTCCGAAGATGCTGTGCTTTCCGTCGAGCCAAGAAGTTTCTGTCGCGTGGACAATGAAAAATTGGCTTCCATTCGTATTTGGTCCAGCATTTGCCAGAGAGATATATCCTTTTTTATGTGACAGTTCAGGGTGAAATTCATCTTCAAATTTCTCACCATAGATGCTCTCACCACCACGACCAGTGCCTGTTGGATCGCCTCATTGAATCATAAAATCAGTAATCACACGATGAAAAATAGTGCCATCATAGTAGCCTTTCTTCGCGAGTTCTACGAAGTTTTTCGCTGTTTTTGGGACTTTGTCCGCAAATATCTCGAGTGTGATATTGCCATGATTGGTGTGGAGGGTAACGGTAGGATTGGACATAAATAAAGAAAAAGAAATAAAAATTAGCAATTTTTTTCAGAAAATTTTTCACCTTGGAAAATTTTCTCAAGCGTCTCTGTCTCATACTGGAACTCTGGCTTACCAGCTATTTCCTCCATGCTATGAAAACTCACTTCACTACATTTATCCGTCTCACAATTGGTAATTTCTCCCGTGTAGTGTGACACCTCCATGTAGATATTGAAATACACGCGGTCCCCAGCAACCGTATGAGAGATGTGTGCGATGGTGAGATCGGACTCCTCGACACGGATATTGAGTTCTTCCTCGAGTTCGCGGATCATCGCTTCTTTCATCGTCTCCCTGTCTTCCATGTGTCCAGAAGGGAGCTGATACAAGCCGTCTCGAAAGCCTGTATTACTTCTTTTTTGAAATAATATGGCTCAGGTATTATCACGGATAATGGCAAAAACAGCAGAGTAAAAATTGGGTGCTCGCATAGAATAATGGCTCAGATAGAGCATAATGAAAAGGAAAGTATTGCAATCAGAATTTTCAAAATGGTTTGACTTCTATAACCTCTTTATTTGACAAGTATACGTTTACTTATTTTATTAATGTTATACGGCGTATACTGATGATCCTATTTCCTAACCATTTTATTATGGCTGATACAACACACGGTGATGACAAGAAAGACGCACCTGCTCCAACTGGAGCACCTGTACCGCCTAAGAAATAGGCCATTTGGGAGGACTGGTACTCAGAATATCTCTTCCCGGATTTCATCTCAAACATACACATAAAATCCCCATTTCTGGGGATTTTTTATTGCAATTTTTCTACCGCATCGCTCAGAGGAATCTGAGTTTTGTAATTCAGTCGTTGTAGGTATCTCTGTACTCGCTCGTCATCACAGGGAAGGAGATTATATCTGACGATAAAATCATGGAGAAATCTCTTTACCACAAAAGAAAAACCATAGGCATTTCTCGTCCTGTTATAATCGTGAACATCTCTGGTGAGAATATCTGTACAAAATTTCACTACTTCGTAGTGCTCCTTTTCTTCTTCTGGATCTCGTTCTGTGTCGGGGGTATGTACCCATTTTTTTGAGAGAATATGTATCATTCAGTGCGCACGGAGAAGCGCTATATATTCTTCCACAAATATCTTTCCAATATGTTGGAGCGGTCAACTGTAATAGGACTGAGCAAGCAAATTCCCCACTATTCAATAGGTGACAGCCTCTATGATATGACGAAAACCGAGCATATCTGTGCGTCCTCGGATTCATGGGGGTAAAATAGGGAACTGTTTGGTTTCCAAACCGCCAGCACCATAACACATGATACAGGTAGCGGTATCTTTATTGTGAGAAGTGAGAAATGATGTGGGCGTGTACTGGACTGATTCAGGTTTTGCGAAGAGGCATATTGATGCACTGATGCCAGTGAGAGCATTTGGTATTTCTCCGGCTACGCAGAGTTGGAGTTGTAGCTCGCGGTCCTTTATGACTCCTATTTGTTCGAGTCTATCGAGTATGGCCATGAGTTGCAAGGGTGACTCGCATGGAGGCAGATTGAGGGATTTATCTGCATGGAGGAGCTGAAACGATGTACTAGCAAATCATACTATGGTATGCAGGAGTTTTGTTTCGTCCTCGGTGAGTGATCGGGAAAAGTGAATTTTTCCTCCAATAGGGAAATATTTTTTTCCAAAATCAAGGGCCAGGGATTCTCTGAGTTCTGTTCACTTATTGATAGATTGGGCGAGGGCTCTTTCGTATTTTTTTCATGGTTGTAGTACATTCACTACTGTTCATGAGAGCCTCTGTATGAGATTTGTAATAGATTTACCAGCCAGGAGTCGCGGAGTATCTCAGAGTGACATCGGTGATATTCATGGGAGAAAATCTGAAATTCCGAAGAGCATATCAAAGGGATGGTTCTTTCGTCATCATGAGATATGGTGGACGATGCGAGAATAGGGGGTGATATCTCCCCGACATGCTCGCGCCATGATGATTCAGATTTGTTTTTTGCAGAAGCTCAGTAATTGATCCTGATGCCCTTGGATTCTGAGATGGTCAAAAAGGATGGCTACATCTTCTGGCGACAATCTTTCGGCGTACTGTTTGAGTTTTTTTATGTCCTCTCACTTCTCCCAGAGAGAGGTTATGATAATGGGTGATATATGCACACCTTGAGCGAGAGCCTGGTGAAAAATATGTGTATAGAAAGGAGAAATAACGCGAGTAGTCCATAATTCTCAGAGGGCGAGAGCTATACTCTCTTTTTCGGATAATGTGAGTCTTGAGAGAAATCCCGAAGGGATTGGTTCTCAGACATTACTGAGCAAAATTCCAGCTAACAACCCCCGAGCAGTAGGCGTCATCGCGTCTATTTTTTTTTGTTCGAGACGATCTTTTATATGGAGATATACGTCTTGCCATGTCGCACTGGAGGAAATTTTTGCAAATCCATCTCCGTACGAATGGTGAGATACTCAGTCGAGCCATTGGAGCCATATATGGCTATGGTCTGGAGAGATTACCCCGCCATTCCTGAGGCTCCGCAGACATATCCAGAGCAGTTCTTTTTCATGTTCCCCTGGATCGCTCTTGAGGTAATTTTTGAGTGCTTGCAATATAGCATTTCTGTCCTGTGATTGATTGGGAGAGAGTCAGAGTGTTGTAAAAAAATATCTCTCCTCATCTCACTCCAGAAATCTCTGGAAGAGAAATGATCGCGAGAGTGTCACCCCCGCCTCAGTCATCTCTGCAAAAATATCATCGAGAAGCACCGCAAGGTCGTCGATATTTTTTAGCACTTTTTTTGGCTCAAAATCAAGGCAAAACTCTTTCAAAGCTTGATATCCCTCTGCTCAAAACTGCCGTCCCCAACCAGCCATGTATGTGTTCATATCCCCCTGAATCTTTGAGTGTCTCCCCGCCAGATACTGCAAGAATTGGCGTATAGCAGGCAGAACGCCATGTTTGAGAGGATGGATGGATTCAGTATATGCCTCGAGATTGACGGGAGGTTTTAGCTTATCAAAAGTATCCTGTGCGAACAGGAGAGTATTTCGCTGTATGATGAGCTCAAGTGTAGCGTCATCTGCATAGATGAATTCTCTTGTCCCTCATGGGCCATGTGCCACGAAACTTGTCGCTGAAAAATCGGTCATCTGGGAAAAATGGCCGAGAGTGAAAGTCGTAGAAGGTGTTATTTCATCCCTTCAATCATACAATGCAAGATTCACAATATACTTTTTATACTCATAATTTATCTATGTCAATATATAATTACTATAATTGATGTTGTAAAAAATGAGCAATTTGTGAGAATAACTGGAAAGTTCATAACTTATACTAAATATGTGCCGATCACATACACACTTAGCTGCGACAGGGTGAGAGCAGTTGCCACCAGCACAACCGGTTATGGCACAATTGCCTGCTGCACAGAGAAAAATAGCAGGCGTTGTTGGTAAGATTGTCTGAGATGCGCGTAAGCGAGGTATTGCCCCTATGGTGGCCTGATGGTTTGAAAATGCGGCTAGAAGTCTACGAGATACACCAAAATAAAAATCCCCATTTCTGGGGATTTATTTTATTTTGGAGACACCATCCGGAGTCGAACCGGACTACGGGGCTTTGCAGGCCCCTGCATAACCGATCTGCCATGGCGTCGTACCTTCGTAATACAAAAGACAAAAGGCAAAATTCAAAATGGAGGAATTTTTTTCTTTTTGCTCGGGGATTATAGGGCCACGAGGGCTTTTTGCAAACTTTTTAGCACGGCGAGTGCTTTCTCTTGGTCGATAAAGAGGGGGCTCGTGGCAATCGTGATGATGTCTGCTTTTTCTATCCAGTATTTGGCGGTTTCGAGTGTCTTTGCTTCATCAAATCCCTGAGAGAAATAGTCGAGGTCGATATCGAGGATGAGAGAAGTAGGGGTAGAAGTAGAATGGATTTTTGTTAATTCATTTTCTTGCCATATAAAACTGCCTGCTCCAGATCTCTCTTCTCCTGTGACCATCACCGCTTCGGAGATGAGTCCTGTGGCGAGTGCCGGCACGATAAAATCAGCGATAGTGAGAACTGAGTTGGTGTAGTTTTCCGCCTCTTCATTCGTCATTGTTCATTCGTCATTGTTCATTCGAGGCATCTCCAGAGGAGTGGCGAGGTCCGTGTGTTGATCGATATGCACGAGCAGGCCTCATTTGTGAATCCATCATTTCCAGAGCGCTTCGTGCCAAAATGCAAAAGCATGATTGTGATTATCCATGATCCATGTTGGAACACGCGCGTTTTTGAGAAAAATGAAATTCTTCAATCATTTTCCAGCAATGATTTTTCCATCGACGTCTGATTCGATGACAACTTCATCACCTATCTGGACATCATCCAGGGCTCATTCAATGAGACTGGGCACGATAATCGTATGATTCGCACGCTCGTCCCAATTCAGGCGATTGTTGGAAATCGGAGTAGTTAT
>CAZLKD010000052.1:0-6597 GCA_964560015.1 uncultured Candidatus Peribacteria bacterium | reverse complement strand
CGAGTTCTTTATTTTCGATACCTTCTGAGGGGATTTCAATGGTAGATTCGATATGCAGCAATAAGCACTCAATGCCATATTCTTGGCGTATGAGCTTGATATTCATATGCAATCAGTCATGACAAATTAGATCTTCAAATGTTTCAACTGGGATGTCTTGGTTAAATTGAAACTCCTCTGTTGTGCCAACAGGGGAGGAGAGGAGATTGGATATGTCGATGGTAAAGAGGCTCAAGATTTTATTGAGAATGTAAATATGTTGTTATGTAGAGTAAGTAAAAATACATTAACATAATAGATGGAATGGATAGCAATAATTCAATCCACAAAAAATGCAGCCACCTTTTGAGTGATTTTTTTGATAATTTATCCGCCTGATAAGCTCCTAGCAGTGATGAAAACATTGTCATAAAGATGAAGAATGTTCAAGCGTAAAATCATACAGAATTTACAGGGTAGTAAAAAATTGGGCAGAAAAGTAGCACCAGTAAGATAAAAAACAAGCAAATTCAAATATTTAGAAAATGTTTTTTTAGTCTTTCTTGCACAGAAAACAAAATTATACCAAATATTGATACAACAGTTATAAAAATAGGTAGGGCTAATATTAGAAAAAATATTGCAAACATTTCTGTTGCGTGAGGGCCAAACATATTTTTTAATAACTAAAAGAAATACTTAATCTTATCGCTCGCTGGATGATTTCTGAGTTTCTGGAGCGTCTTTGCTTCGATTTGTCGGACACGTTCACGAGTGACACCAAATTCTTTTCCGACTTCTTCGAGTGTGTGGACTTCGCCACCATCGAGGCCGAAACGCATGATGACAATCTTTCGCTCACGAGGTGTGAGGAAATCGAGCATGTCGTAGAGATTGCTTTTTACCATGTGCATATTCGCTGCATCATCGGGTTTTTCGTATTTATCATCCTGGATGAAGTCTCCAAGCGTTGTGTCTTCTTCTTTTCCAACGGGTGTATCGATGGAGAGAATATCTTGGCTAATTCGCATGATCTGACGCACTTTTCGTACATCCATCTCGAGTTCTGTTGCGAGTTCTTCGATGAGGGGTTCACGATTCAATTCCTGTGTCATCATGCGGTAGGTGTAGTTGAATCGATTGATTGTCTCAGTCATATGAACTGGAACACGAATCGTTCGTGACTGGTCAGCGATGGCACGAGTGACGCCCTGACGGATCCACCAGGTTGCGTAGGTTGAAAACTTAAATCCTTTTTCTGGGTCAAATTTATCTACAGCGCGGAAGAGACCGACGTTTCCTTCTTGGATGAGATCGAGGAGACCGAGACCGCGACCCATGTACTTCTTTGCAATCGAGACGACGAGACGAAGATTTGATTCTGCGAGCTTCTTCCGTGCTGCTTGATCGCCTTTTTTGATGGCGCGACCGAGACGGACTTCTTCTTCTGCGTTGATGAGTGGGTAACGACCGATTTCGTTGAGATACATGCGGATCGAATCGTCTGAGATTTCTGAGAGGTCGATGAGCTCTTGTTTATCTTCTTTTGTGCTTTCAAAGAGGTTTTCTTTGTCGAGATTATCCACGAGTTCAATCTCCATCTGCATGAGGACATTGTAGATGCGATCGAGGAGTTCGATATCTTCCTCCGCCTTTGGGAGGACAGACATGAGTTCGTCCTGGCTGATTTTTCCTTCTACTTTTCCTTTTTTGAGGAGTTCTTTGACGAGCTCTGGGAGATCTTTTGTGAGTTCTTCTGGGAGGGTTGCGTCGATAAAGGTGTTAAATCCTTTTCCGAGACGACGACCGTCTTTTTCTCGATCGACGTTGAGACGAGAACCTTGTGATTTCGGGCCTTTTTCTCGGAAAAATACTTCCTCATCTTCTACTTCAGAAAATTCTTCCTTATCCTCAGCTTCGAGACCGTCATCGTCATCAAAGTCATTAGATTTTTTTCCAGGGATATCCCATTCACCTGTTTCTTCATCATCTTCTGATTTATGATTGATGTAGGGTTTTTTTACGGGGGTTGGTTTTTTTTCTTCCAGCACGAGAGCATCGAGATTGACTTCGACCGCTATTTTTTTCTCTTTCTTTTCAGGCGTTTTTTTGGCAGACATAGTGACGATGAGTTAGATGAGATGATGTTCTTGAGCGAGGGTGAGGAGAGATTTGAGCTTCCCTATATCGTGTGCGTAGAGTTTTTGGAGTTTGCGAAAATATATCTGATTCGTATTGCGTATGAGTTCACGAACTTCACGAACCATGACCTCTTCGGTCTTGCCGTGAGCCAGTTCTTCAAAACGGAGTGCGTATGCTTTTTCTTTTTCACTGTCGAGTGTGCCAGCGAGTACCTGTGCTATCAGAGACATATCTGCATCGGCGAGGAGGTCTTCTTGGAACAGGCATTCTTTGAGGAAAATTTCCTTGCCCTCTCGCAGTCCGATAATATAGGTAGCGAGATAATCAGTTCCAGAAGGTGTCTGCGATGTGGATACGCCAATAGATGGCCTCTTCTGACCACGAACTGCTCTATTGTATTCAGAGTAGAGAGTTTGCAAGCTGATATCGAGTTTTTTGGATGTGAGCTTGAGGGCTTGGTCGACCTCGATATTGCCATGTATGCGGATGATGTGATTGATGACGTCATTCATGAGTGATTTTTTCCCTTGATTGGTTGTGATATCGTATTTGCTCGCGCCTTCTGCGATGATAAACGAGATGGCCGGTTCAGCTTCTTCTATTTTTTTTACAAAATCACCACCAGATTTGAGAAATTCATCAGGATCCTTTGCATCCCCGATATCGATGATATAGATATCGACTGGGTCATCTTGGAGATTTTCGATAGAGCGAAATATTGCCTGTTTCCCAGCACTATCACGATCGAGACACAGGTAGATCTGATTGGTGAGACGCTGCAGCACCCGAACATGCGATTCAGTGAGTGCTGTTCCACTGATACCGACAGCATAATCGATACCTGCTTGATGGAGGCTGATGACATCCATTTGTCATTCGACGATGACGATTTTTTTTGCCTTTGAGATAGCTTGTTTTGCGCGGTCGATACCAAAGAGGACATCGCTCTTGTGAAAAATCAGTGTTTCTGGGGAGTTCACGTATTTCGCTTCGTCACTTCATGATTTCAGTGTTCGTCCAGAAAAAGCGATTACTTCTCCACGATAATTTCTGATAGGAAAATTTACTCTTCCAAAAAATCTATCCTTATACGGAGAGACAAATATACCACTGTCCATCAGTATTTTTTCACTAAATCATTTCTTTTTCATCGATTCAAACATTTCTCTCGGATCGCTACTCGTCCCAACTCACCATGCTTCTATTGTTTCTTTTGTGAGACCGCGCTTCATGAGATAGTTTCTGGCTTCGAGTCATTCGGGTCACTGGAGGTCCTTTTGATACCAGAGCGCGACTTCATGGTAGAGCTTCATCAGGGCTCATTTTTCATCATTTCTGGCATCTTGAAGCGTGTCAGTCTTGAGTTCGACGCCTGCTCGTTTTGCGAGGATTTGTAGTGCTTCTCGGAAATCTATTTTTTCGAGGAGCATGAGCATCGTGAGTGGTCCTCCGCCCTGATTGGTGGCAAAACAATAGGCGATTTGCTTCGCAGGAGAGACGACAAATGAAGGAGTTTTTTCTGGTTTAAAAGGGGAGAGTCATTTCCAATTTGTTCCAGACTTCTTCAGCGGTACATACTCACGTATGAGGTCGACGATATCGATGCGAGATTCTATGTCAGCAACCAGTGTATTATTCATAGGCTATCTGAAAAAATAAAGCACTGAGCGTCGGAAGTGTGATAGTGACAACGAGCAGAAACCAGATGAGCGTATCAGTGTTGACGCCGTATCGAAAGAGTATTCCTTGTGCAAAGAAAATCATCGTCAGATTGATGATGACGAGAGTGATAAAACCTGGGTGTTTTTTGATCCATGAGAGTTTTCCATTGCCTGTATGTACGCCACCTTTGTTTGTTTTTTTAAATCCGAAATCGTTCCAAAATATTGCCAGAAATACCGCTTTGAATATCGTGACCGTCAATGATGCAGAAGCGAGAATCGCGAGAAATGATTCCTTCGCTGTGATGCCCATCCTGTCTCGGTAGATTTTTGCGGTTGTGATCATCAGGAAAATCACATAAAAGAGTGTCAAAAGAGCAAAATCATAGGGTGCTTCAAAACTATATGATTCGTAGATAAAGTAACTTCAAAACAAGAGAATTAAGAGATAGAAAGGGTAGAGAATCATCTGCCCCCAACCTATCCACCCAAAGAGGTATTCAAATCGCTGTGCAAACGTGAGTCCAGATTTCAGAAATATTTTTCTCCAGTGTGTCTTGAAGATCATCATGGCTCCGTACGCCCATCGAAAACGTTGCTTCTTGTATTCTTCGAAATTTCTCGGAGGGAGTCCAGCGCCAAATGTATGGTCTACGTACATGATGACATGGCCATGTGCCTGTATACGGAGACCGAGTTCAGAATCTTCACAGATAAATCCATTACACCATTTCTCTTCTTCCAGGACGTCTCTTCGGAGGAGACACATGGTTCCATTCATGATGACAGCATTGGCAGAATTTCTGATGATCATGCCTTGTTTGTAAAAGAGGTCGAGCTCGTAGGACATGATTTTTTGGAAATTCGTAGCGTGTTCAATGTCGTTTGCCTGAGGACATTGTATAGCGGCGATTTTCTTATCCGCGAAGAGTCCGAGGGTCATCTTGAGCCAATCAGGTTTTACGCAATAATCCGCATCGATGAGTCCTATTACTTTCGCACGAGGATCGGTGAGTTCGAGTGCTTTATTGAGTGCGCCAGATTTGTATCACTCGAGGGCGTCAAAGTGGTAAAAACGGATATGCGTTTTTCAGAGGCTTTGAACAAAAGCTTCGACCGGCTTCCATACTGATTCATCGGGAGTATTGTTTTCGATGATGATGAGTTCATAATTCGAATAGTCGAGTTTCAAGACGTGTTCGATGGTGCGGATGAGCATGTCTGGTTCCTCGTTGTAACTCGGGATATGAATCGATACAAATGGTTCTTCACCGACCAAGGGACGCAGGTCGTTGTAGGTAATATGGTGTGCTATTTTTCATCGTCCGACGATTTTGAGATAGTCACGAAGCTGATAGAGGATGCCAGCGACAGGGAGGAGCATGAGGGGGATATTGACCCAAAATTGGTACAAATAGATGTAGTGTCCTATCCACGCTTTATATCCTATCATGATGATGATATTGATGAGTATGAGGAGAGTGAGGGCGCCCGTGAGAAACGCACTGATTCTGAGACGACTACCGAACCACCCAAAGAAGATACTTATCATCAAAAATAGGAGACTCGTGCAGAGTCCAATATCAGAATTGAGACCTATGTCCTTGAGTAGCATGTTTGCTGATCAGAGTGAAAATATATCAAGCTTATGATATTTTTCGGGGATTTTCCTAGCGAGACTATCACGAGTCTGATCGATAAAACGTACCATAAATGAGCTTCCATAGAGCGAGAGTGGCCCTGACAGGGCAAATTTTTCACGCCCCTGGTCGTCAAAGACTCCAAATGATCCCCCTGCATGTTTTTCAGTACCAAATATTTTCCATGGTTGATCAAATGCTTCTATGATGTTATAGCGTACGTGTTTTTCTTCGAGATGTTTACTTGCGGTGCGTATGTAGGTAGCTTGGTTGAGAAGTGTCGCTTCTGCTGGTCCATGATCGACACCATTGGAGGGCCAACCAGTTTCTGCTACCATCACTTCTTTATCGGGGAAAAGTTTTTCCATGAAATCATATTCACCATCGAGATAGCTGATAGCTTTCTCAATTGGTACGTTGTTCCAATACGGGAAAACATGTATCGCGATAAAATCAGAGAGCTCGCCGAGTTTTTTATATTGGTCCCAGGTGGAGACGATTTCTCCTGTTGAGATAGGTTGCTGTATTTGTGTGTGAGCGTAGGAGAGATAGAGGTAGATGTATTTTTGACTGACGATATTGAAAAAGAGTGCTTCGTTACCGATGAGGACATGAGTGACTGCAGATGACTTTTTTGCAATTGTGAGAGCTGTCTCGAGGTCGTGCATGTTTTCCATGAGATCAGCACTGATCCATACTCCGAGTACCACTGTGAGGCCGTGTTTTTCTGCTATTTCTGGGACAGCATCCATCCCATAGAGTGTTGTATACGTACGCACACAACGAAAACGTTTTGCGATGATCTCAAAATCAGCATCGATAGTTTCTCTTGTCACTTCTTTTTTATTTTCGTCGAGGGAATACTCATTCCTGTATGGGTTATAGCTCACGCAATCGAGCTTTTCTGATCCAGGCTTTACCACATGAGGACGATCAATATAGCTCCACCATGCTACATTGATGATGAGGAGGCCGAGGAGGATGAGGTATTTTATGAGTCGTTTTTGGGTCACGGGGATAGGCGTAAAGTGGTATGCTGTTTCTCTCTTTGAAGTACGCAAGAGTATAGATATTTTTTGATTTTATCCAGGATAACTTTTTCTTGCTTTTGATATTCTTTGCTTTAATATTTGTACAAATCTTATTCTACATGTTTTTTATAAGGATATTTTTGA
>CAZLKD010000051.1:0-6634 GCA_964560015.1 uncultured Candidatus Peribacteria bacterium | reverse complement strand
AGCCAATGAGCAACACGTGTTATGGTAGCAGTACTCGCACCAGTATTTTTTGCAATAGTCCTATAGGGAACTCACTCCTCTACCAATTTTGCAACATCGAGGCGTTCTGCCATAGCAGACATCTCAGAAATGGTACAAATATCTCGAAGGAGTGCGAAGACTTCTTTTTCATTCTTGAGCCCAATAAATACTTTAGAAAGGGTTTTGAATTCAGATGTTTTCTTTTGTGCTATCTTCATATTTTAAACAGTATAATTGTTTTAATGTTTTAAAACATTATGTTCAATTACTGAATCTGTCAAGAAAAAATCGACTCAATTGAAAACATAGGGTTAGTTGACAATATTATTTATTGTATATATTTACACTTAATATGCTAAAGTTAGATAGCCTCTCTTCCGGTACCTGAACAGCCTCTCAGTGATTTTGAAGAAAGATAATTCCTTTTGTAGCAGCAGCAGTATTTGCGCTCACAAATTGTGAAGGTAAAAAAGTTTTACCTGGATATGAAAATATGGAAGTTCTCGGACAGAAAATATACAATCCTCTTCCTGATGACTTGAATCGTGAAAAATACCACACCCCCTTAATGACTCCTGTTGAAATAGAGGGGTGTTTATATCCTATTTTGATACCAAAAACATGGTCAAAAGGAGTTGGGAAAAATATCGAGACAGGTGCAATAAACACACGAAAAATCACTGGAACAAATGAACTACAAAATGTATGGGATGAAAAAACAGGAACACTGCAATTATTTTATCCATTACGGAGTTTTCAGTTAGAAAAAAATGACAACGATGATATCGCTCAACTCATAAAAAGCTATCGAGAATCTAGGATAAAATTCAAGGCTATAAGTATATCAGGTCATGCAGATCGATCTTGAAGTGATCAATTCAATCAAAAGCTCAGTGAACAGAGAATCGCGAGTATACGCGATGCATTAGTAAAAAATTGAGTGCCTTTATCCGAAATTACAATAACAGAAAATGCTTATGGCGAAAATGCTTCCAAAGATACAGATGGGACACAAAATGCCTACGAAAGAAGAGTAGACTTACAAATTGTAGACACTCTCGCAGAGAGTCTCAAATGACTTAACCCGGACGTAGTTTTAGTAGACAATTCCCTCTCCATGCGCCCCTATCTCACTGCGCTAGAGACATATCTCAAAACAGAAGGACGCTCAGACACAGCATTTTACTGATTTGATGATGTATTTTGAGATGGTGGAGATTTTGAAGAAAAAAATTCCGATTACCTCTCAAAAGCTCAATGAAAAACACCCATTGTGAGAAGTACGGTTGCACTCATGGATTACATATCTCAGGCAAGGAGAAATAAAAAAACAACACTTGTCATACTCTCTGATGGTTACGATACATCGAGCGCTCAGGGAATAGATATAAAAACAAAAAGAGAGATTACACGAATTGGAAAACTAGCAATCTCAGGGCACTATACTGATATCACCGTATATGTAGTTGGAGCAACTCCAGAAATTTCCGAGATACTCAAGGCAATAGCGACAAAATCGGGAGGAAAAATATTTCCTGTAAAATAAAATTCATCCATATGAATGAAGGAGTAATCGAAACAGCATGATCAGCATCGAGATCGATTATGACGTAGCGCGTCAAGCAGGATCTAAGGTAACGCAACAAATTTTTTCCCATTCCAGGCAAATGTTTGTCTCTTTCATTCAACCCCAAAAGCATTACGGATAACAAATTCTCATGGCGTTAAAACCTTTCAAAGAATGCCCAAAATTGCATCTCTTTTTGTAGATCAAATATAAAAAACTCCAGATAATACTCCGCCTATTTGTCTCTTTGATGTCTCAGATTGAGATAGGCTCACATATGTTGTACTTCCTCTTTTTGTTATTTCAATTGGTCCAAGGGGCGCGAGAAGTCTTTTTGCTTGGTCTGTTTTTAGTACATCAAGAGGTGGAACCTCAGCCACATTTCAATTAAGAGGAACACTCGATGATACCATAAAGGTGAAATTAAATAGTTATTTCTCACTCTTCCCATGCGCATCATCGAAATCCAGTTCGATATTATTTGTTGGACCGCTATACACTTCACAGAGAACTCCTGCAGACGCATACATACGTTTTGCCGCGAGAAATTCATCACGTGCCTCATACGTAGGACTTGTGAGATAGACAACGCGCTTGATGCCAACTTGGACAATGAGTTTCGCACATTCATTACAAGTAGGCATAGCACAATAGAGTGTCGCTCCTTGCATATCTCGGCCCATAGAGTTGAGAATAGCATTTGCTTCAGCATGGACAACATAGGCATGTTTTGAATCATAGAGGCGTAGGACATTTCACTGCTCATCTCGACCACGTGCATGAGGAAATTCATCGTCAGGACATCCTCGCGGAAAACCGTTGTAACCAATACCGACGATACGATTATGAGAGTCGACAATACAGGCACCAATTTTCGTACGAGCGTCTTTACTTCTCTGCGCTGAGAGAAGTGCTAATCCCATAAAATACTGATCCCATGTGATTCTTTCTGCCATAAATTAAGTTTACTAGGTTTATAAGTTTACTGTGTTTACTTGGTTATATGACCGATTATAACAATTCTCTCAAAAACAGAAACAGGTTTTTAGGGGACACACTGTTTGAGCGGGATGAAACCAGCAGAAAGATGAATACAGTTCATAGCGAGTTTTTGTCCCGTCCAGAGTGAGATTAACTCACTCTTCCCTTATTTAGGGTACTTTTGCAATCAAAAGTACCGGAGAAATGTCCAAAGGTATTTCGAGTAGAATAAAACATAATGCGAAATTGTGTCTGACCTGGATTCCGACTTTCGTCGGAATGGTGGACTTATCCTTACAACAGAAAAGCTATATCGTATTTTTTTACACCTTCGATGAGATTTTTCCGTGTTTGAATATGGTTTTCGCGTGGCTCATTGAGGAGAACTCCAACAGGCATTTTAGCGAGCTTCAGACATCCGAGGAAGCTTTCGCGATTTGGCATGTAACCATTCCCTACCCTGACAGTGTTTCTCTCATACCATTCGCGATTTTGAACTCGATTATACGTCGGACAGAGTTGAAGCACTTCGATATAGGCAAATCCCGTGTGACGAAGGCCCTCTTGAAACACTTCTGTCATATGATCCATATCGTATGACAGTGTTCGAGCAATAAATGTTGGATCACATCCTGACAAGACTCGCAGAGACTCGACAGGTGGAGTATCGACGCCTTTTGGAGTTGCATTCATTTTTGTCCCCGGAAGTGTCACAGAGCTCGCCTGCCCTGTCGTGAGGCCAAAAGTCGCATTCACATGGTGGATAAAGAGGATATTTCGATCGTGGCGAACAGTATGAATGAGATGATTGATACCCTCACTCAGAGTTGCACCGTCACCAGCATGAGCGATGACTGTCATTTCTGGATGAGCGATTTTGATACCGGTTGCCAGAGGGAGTACACGCCCGTGAAGACCGTGAATCGTTGTGAGCCCAACCTTATCTGATTCATTCCCTGAACATCCGACGTCATAGGCTACCAGAGTATTCTGTGGATGGATACCTTCAAGTGTTAGAGCTTGGAAAAGGGCTTTTTGTATTCCATAGTTACCACAATCATCACACCACGTCATAGGCTGATCAGTTTCCTCGAGAGAAACATAGATATCCGCATTTTTTTTGAGAGAGTCAAACATATGAAGGATATTAGCAAAAATGAACCAAAAATCCAGTCTTTTTGTCTTCTCATCACAAAAAAATGAAAAAAACATCAAAAACACTTGCATTTATCCACATTTACTTAGAATGCTTCTGTTAATTATTTCCATTTTCTATGTTAAAGATTCGTCTCTCTCGTGCTGGCCGTAAACATGTTCCACACTATCATATCGTTGTTACTGAACATACTAAACCTGTTAAATCAGGCGAAATCGAGATCCTCGGTTGGTATGATTCTCGTTCAAAAAAATACGATGTCGATATGGACAAGGTCCGTACTCGTGTCGGTCAAGGTGCTCAACTCTCTGAAACTGTTGCTCGTCTCTTCAAGGCTAATTCTCTGACTGTCTAATCCCCTCTTGGGGATTTTTTAGTGTGCTCCGGGTACTGTATTTTTTCCTACATTTTATGGCAGAAAAATTCATCAAGTATTGCATCACACATATTGTTTCCGAGCCAGATGCTGTATCCCTCGAAGTAAAAGAGGATCCAGATGCGACTCGTTACCAACTCACCGTACACGCTGATGATATGAAGCGTGTGATTGGTCGTGGAGGTAAGACAATCCGTGCACTCCAATCTCTCGTCCGAATCATCGGCATCAAAAATGGAAAGAAACTTTTCTTAAACCTCATCGAACCATGTTCACCTCAATAGTCTACGCACAAACTGCTGGTTTTGCTGACTCTGCCTCTCAGATTTATACTCTGGAAGAACTCATGACTGTTGGTATCGCCATCCTCCTTCTCATCGCTATTATCCTCACAATCGTTTTTGTACTTTGGTGAGGATTTTTGTTAGTCATCTCTGGAGGAGACGAACACAAAGTCCATCCTGCCATCAACATGATACGCTACTCTGTTATAGGATTGCTCGTCATGATCGTCATCATCCTCATCACCCCCGCTGTCTCAGCAGCACTTGGTTTTGACTCCGTTGGTGAGAAATTCAGCCCATCAAATATATTTAGTACTATGAAGTGTGTCTCTGACCGTGTCTTTGGAAAAACTGATGTGTCATGTTTTGACGTAGCAAGTGGCCGTGATAGTTTTTCTGCTTCAAGCACAAACTCAGGAAGTGGGATTCCAGTCTTCGGTTCATCTCGATCAAGTGGCGGTGGAAATAGTCCAAATGGTGTCGGCAATTGGGCTGGAGACTTATAGGTAAATTTACAATTAAGAATTATGAATTAAGAGAGTTTTGAAACTCTGTTCCGAAAAATCGCCGCTCTCATAATTCTTAATTCATAATTCATAATTACAAAATTGTGTTTCTCATTGTTTGACTCTGAAATCCCTGAAAAGAATACGCACTCACCCGCCACAATGTCGGGTTTCTTTTTGTGGATGACTTAGCGAGTCAGATGAGCGCAGAGGAATGGAAAAAATGATACCAAGGACTCTACACTTCGTGTATTCTCGAATGAACCAAGTGTATCCTCCTAAAGCCTGAGACGTACATGAACCTCTCTGGTAAAAGCGTTCAAGCCTGCGCGTCTTTTTATAAAATCGCTCCAAAGGATATCATCATCATCTCAGATGACATAGATATGGAGTTTGGGAAAGTACGCTTTCGCGAAACAGGAAGTCAGGGTGGACACAATGGCATAGGTTCCATTATTGAAACACTCGGAACGCAAGATATAAAAAGAATTAAAATAGGTATTGGTCGCCATCCAAATATGGACGCTGCTGATTGGGTACTCTCAAAATTTACAAAAGAAGAAAAAGAAGAACTCGAGGAAGTTTTTATGGAAGTAGAGAAGAAATTATTAGAAAAAATAATGAGTGCATAGCAAAAAGTGCATAGTGCATACAGTGGAATTTATTTTCTTTACTACAGAAAAAAAATACTACAATCCCTATATAGAAAAAATCCTATGTGTTTTCTGTTTCTGATTTCTATGCACTATTTTTGCTTCGCAAAAATCTGCCGATGTAGCTCAGCTGGTAGAGCGGGAGTATCGTAAACTTCAGGTCGCAAGTTCAAGTCTTGTCATCGGCTCCAAATAAATCACAAGCGACCTCGTGTCGCAAGTTCAACTCACTTCACTTTTCTCTATCCTGCTATTCGCAGGCGAAAAGTTCGTTCCTATCATCGGCTCCAACGTAAACTATTTTGACATCCGGACAACATTAAAAGGTTTCAACAATCACTGATCGTATGCACGATTATAAATCTTAAATTCCTCATCTGGATCATTATAAATCTGAGAGACATCAGGATTTTTGTCTTCAGCAAAATCTCCGTGAAGATCATTCAATATTCAAACACCAGGAATTCGTACCAAAAATGAACCTCATCTAGACGCTAAAATTTTGATCTTCTGTCTAGTGCCATCAGATAGATAGAGATCACCGGAATTACTTTTACTAGTGAGTATATTACTTATTACAAAGTAACGATTGTCTGGCAATCTTCACTGTAAACGTATTGTATGATTTTCAGGAATTTTTACACTTTCTCTAAATTTTGAAACACCCTGTTCCAATTGTTCTAATGATCCATTAGATGTCGGGGGCACTCCTTGAGGAGGTAATGTCTCTGGTATATTACTAGGTGGTGTCTGATTGAGTAATTTTTGAGAAGAGTTAGCTTTAATGCGAGCAATAAGAGCATCTGTTTTATCTGGAAACTGCTTAATCGATGCAATACCAAGAGCCACTGTTAATGTAATTCACAATCCAACTCATCTAAGTGTAGACATAATAAGTGTTATTATATTGTATATATTAATGTTTATATATTTTTGTCAATATTTAGAAAAATAGTTCGCTTTTCCCAAAAAAATCCCTATAATTCCCCCGTTTCACGCGTGAAGAATCTCTGGATTTGCTCGATGACTGAAGTTTTCAGTTATGGCGTAAGTCTAGGCTCTTCCCTTGAAGCGCTTATTTTCTTCATTT
>CAZLKD010000050.1:0-6737 GCA_964560015.1 uncultured Candidatus Peribacteria bacterium | reverse complement strand
CTGCTTCACTTCGAAATGTCCCGCCTCCACTATCAAAGGTCATGATGACATATTCCGCGTCCATTTTCATGATCTGCATCAGTGCTTTCGTGTAGCCAAAGAGGGCATTTACTGGTTTCCCATCACGAGTATGAAATGGTGGTACAGCATAAAACACTCGGAAAATGAGATTAAAGCCGTCTATAATAATTAACTCTTTCTTCATAGATTATCAATGTTCAATTACGAATTACGAATAGGGTATTTTTTATTTTCGGTTAACGACAATCTCAGTCATCTCAATACTTTTTGGAGTCTGAAGAGACTGAAAGATCATTTGAGCTATTTCACTTGATTTTGCCATTCATCATAGTGGTTTTTGTGTCATTTCGGCTATTTGTTTTGCCCTTCCATTCGGTCCAATATTAGATTCTGTGTCCATTCACGGAGGAGAGATGGACATGACACGACAGGGTGTATTTTTGAGTTCATTTCTCATATTTTCTACGAGTCCTCGGAATCACCATTTTGTGATACTGTAGAGAGGCATGTACTCATTTGGCTTGTAGCCTATCGTAGCTCACACATAGAGTATATCGGCTTTGTTCTTTTTTACGACGGGTAAGAGTTTACTGCTGAGAAGAGTTGGTCAGAGAAGGTTTACCTCCATCATTTCTGTGCTATGGGGATAATTCATGTCTCCGAATGTCTCTATATATCCTATTCCTGTGCAATGAATTAATATATCAAAGTCAGGATATTTACTTTCTATTTCTATAGCAGCCTCTGAAATACTCGCTTCCTTGGTATAGTCCAGTGACACATGTGTCACATTTATGTCTGGTTTTTTTCTGGAAAGACAAATAACCTCGTATCACTCCTGGAGATAGATTTTTGAAAGTTCGAGACCAAGTCCTGAGCTTCCACCAGTAATGATAATTCGTTTAACCATGTTTTTAGTATAACTTTTGACTGAGAAAAACAAGACGGTTCCGTCATTCCAGTTCATCCTTCGTAGTAATTTATGTTGAGCTTTATCTACTACGGAGAACGGGCCAGGTCCGAACTTTGAGAGGACTCGAGGTGGAATCTAAAGTCACTGAGATTTTCCTCTTTGTACTTTTGTTTCCAAAAGTACCAAAAGAATTTAGGGGAACTGAAACTCGCTATAGACCAAGTTCATCACACTCTCTGTACTCATCCCGCTCAAACAGTCATTCCCCTAAAAACCTTTTTCTGTTCTCGGAGGGCTTTATACTTTTTTGCAAATCATATATATTTCTCTATCATTTCTTCATGTTCAAATTCTTTACACCAAAAAAACCTACACCACTTGCGTTACTTCGTACGTATCTGCCACAGATGGTCTATGGTGCAGTGGATGGAACGGTGACGACGTTCGCCGTTGTGGCTGGTGCGACGGGAGGCGATCTCTCCAATAAAACGATTATTATCCTCTGAATGGCCAATCTCTTTGCTGATGGAGCATCGATGTCTATCAGTGCATATCTCTCGGCACGGAGTGAAAAACTCTGAAAAAAAACACCGCTTTCGATTGCTCTCTGGACGCTTGCCGCGTTTATCGTCATAGGTTTTATCCCTATGATTGCCTATGTCTTTGATGTCGGGAGTTTTCAGCTCTCGTGTCTCATGACGGGTTTAGCATTTCTCGGCATTGGTGTCGTCAAGT
Source organism: uncultured Candidatus Peribacteria bacterium (assembly GCA_964560015.1). Taxonomy (GTDB): domain Bacteria; phylum Patescibacteriota; class Gracilibacteria; order BD1-5; family JAGOOR01; genus JAGOOR01. The sequence goes on along the minus strand of CAZLKD010000050.1, from coordinate 5,068 downwards.
GATATCTCTCTCGTACTTCGATGCTTCTCTCAGGGCTGCAAACACTGGGACTCTGAACAATTGCTGCGCTTATCGCGTATGGTGTTGGTGCGTGGCTCGCAGGACTCTAAAATATTCATAGAAGAAATTTAATACAAAAGACAAAATACAGAGTACAAAATGGAGGAATTTTTAATCAAAATCAATCCCTATGAAATGACTTTTATTTTTTCTTCTCTCATTTCTTTTCGGTGTTCTAGTCGGAGATATCTGGTTCCGAGCGGGGATTTGGATTGTGATGCTTGTCATGATGATATGTTTTACGCTGTGATGGAGAATATTTTTTGTCGCATGTATTGGGTGTTTTTTCGGGTATACATTGGCCTTTGCATCACTCGTTTATTTTCATGAAGAACGTGAGAGAATAGGCGCGCTCGTCTCGTGGGACGGGCATCAGAGGACTGTTCGTGGCATTGCTGGGGCGCTCGTGAGTGCATCAGAATTTTCACACACATACCGTGTGACAGTTCTCGAAGTAGATAAAAAAACGGTCGAACCATTTGATATCGCCTTAATACTTCCACCAAATCTGTCTCTCATAGCGGGTGATGAGATAGTTGCCCTCGGCAAATTTTCTTTTCCACGTGATACAGAGGATTATATGGCCGAAAAACAACTCTGGAACGCACGCATGGTAGCAGAATTTCGCACCTTTCATATCGATAAAACTCCGCCAGAACAATATGACTTTTTTGTGCGAATGCGGATGTGGTTTGACGAGAGACTATCTGATATATTTCCTCCTGATGGACACGACGTACTCTCTGGAATTATCCTCGGGCAGAAAAATGCTCTGAGTCCGGAATTGAAAACTTCTCTCAAGGCATCATGACTCATGCATATCATGGTGGTGAGTGGATCAAACGTGATGATGCTCATTATCTTTCTCTCACTTTTTCTGCGTTCGTTGTTGCCATGGATTCGTATCGCTGTTATTTGCGTGTCTATATTTGGATTTGTGATTCTCGTCGGTGGTGATGTGCCAGTATGGCGAGCAGCACTGATGGGCGTGATAGGGTATAGTGCGAGTCTCTGGTGATACCGATTTTCTCCGCTCATACTCCCACTGTTTGTTGCGTCACTTCTCGCTCTCGCAAATCCACTCTCCATCGCCTATGATATAGGCCTCCAGCTCTCATTTCTCTCTGTCATCTGTATTATCTCTTTTGGGAAAAATCTTACTCGATTTTTTTCTTTTTTGTGACCATTTTTTGATGAAGCCATGTCCTTGACTGTCGCTGCGACGATAGGGACATTTCCTATTACACTCTTTTATTTTGGGACGTTTTCTCTTGTCTGACCTATTGCCAATCTCTTTGCTGCGCCAGCCATCCCAGTACTGATGTATGGCGGTATTCTCACGCTCCTCTTGAGCGCATTTTCTTCGTCACTCGCCTATATCGCGTGATATATTCCGTGGATAGCGGTGACATACCTCCTCAAAGTCATCACGTTTTTCTGAAACCATCGCTGGTCTCTCGTGACACTTGAAATAGGGGAGTACCGAGAGGAATTTATGATTATCACCTTGTCACTACTCTGTTTGGCTCTCGTACAGTCATCGCATAAGAGGTCCAAAAATCCTCAAATACATCAATAATTATTCTCTGAATTCTCCGCTTTGTATCGTCCAGAGTTTCGCATAAGTGCCTCATTGCTTCATCAGTTCTGCATGAGAACCGTCTTCAATAATTTTTCACCCATCGAACACGAGGATGCGGTCAAGATGGACAATAGTTGAGAGGCGGTGAGCGATAACGAGTGCGGTTTTCCCTTCAATAGCATCAAACATAGCTTCTTGGATATACTTCTCAGATTCACTATCAAGAGCAGATGTTGCTTCATCAAAGACGATGATAGGCGTTTCTGCGATGAGTGCTCGTGCAATTGCGACACGTTGTCGCTCTCATCCTGAGAGTTTGATGCCCCTTTCTCAAACCAGAGTCTTGTATCATTTGGGGAGCTTCGTTATAAACGTATCGCAGTGAGCGATCTGGCAGTATTTGTGAAATAGATCTGAGGATATATCTGGCTGTGGGTAGCGGATATTTTCTTCGAGACTCCTATGAAACAGGATAGTGTCTTGTGGTACAAGTGCGATTGACCGATGAAGACTTTCTTGAGTGACATGTTGGATAGACTGGCCATCAATGAGTATATCTCCTTTTTGTATTTCATAGAGGCGCATCAGGATTTTTGTGAGTGTGGATTTACCGGATCAGCTCAAACCAACGATACCGATTTTTTCGTATGGTTTTATGCTGAGATTGAGATGAGAAAATATCTCTTCTTCTCCATATCAAAACGATACATCGCGAAAGAGTATTGCACCCTTATCTGCACTGAGTATTTTTGCATTCTTTCTATCAATAATTGAGTGAGGTGTTTGGAGTATCTCATAGCCTTCACGCGCATCTGCTGTGATTTTTCCAAAAGTTTTAAAGACGCTGCTAATAGACCAGAGCCTATCTGTGAGGTTGCCATTATATGTATTGATGATGAGAAACGTCGCAAACACGATTTCACCACGCAGAGCCATATGGAGAGCAAATCCAGTAATAATCCAATAGTTCACATAGGCGATGATTCCCAGCACTCATGACATGATATTTCCTCGCTTCCATGAATCATAGAGTGCTTCATAGGTGATGCGACATTTTTCCTGAAATTTTTCCAATTCAGTTCGAAAACGACCAAAAGAGAGAATAGTACTGTGGTTTCCTATTGTGTCAGTGACATACCCAGAAAATGCAGAATCGAGTCGGTCATGACGATCGACGAGAGGATGCTGCCAGCGCACCAAGAGAAAACTAATAATACAAAAGAGGAGCACATACACTACGACTATGAGGCCAGCTGAAGGTGAGAAACTCACGATAAACACGAGTGTCACAATGAGATGTATCAGCATCGGTGTTATCTGATAGATGAGGAGATCGCTAAAGTCCTCAAAAGTTCTCACGTATCGTGAGAGGCGTTTAAAGATTGATCCAGCAAAATTATCAGAGAAGTATTGGTGAGAGTGATGGTGTATATAGCTAAATACACGCACGTAAACATGTTGTGCTATTTGAGTCTGAGAGAGTCATATCATCCGCTCATAGATTCTGTGAAATAACCATGTGAGTGCTCCTGTTCCTATGAGCCAATAAAAAGGCGTATAGATGTCGGCATTTGTCTCCCCAGAGAGAAAGAGTCTCAATCTGTCTACAATCAATGATACGAAATATGTATCAAAGCTGGAGAATGTATGAGCACTGATTGCTGCTAAAACACCTCAAATAAACCATTTGTTTTTGAAAAACTCTCGAAAAAAATTTCAGACAATAGAAGAGGTGTGAATGTGTTTTTTCATAAATTAAGAATCAGAAATAGCGTGGCTGAAATCTATCAGACGAGAACAGTTGTGAATTATTCCTGTATGAGTTTTATAGGTTCTGTCGCAAAAAAATCATCGACTTTCACGCCCTGAATGAGGAGTATCATCTTCTTTGTAATACCACGAGCGACACGTGCTGCGTCGGCTGGTTGTATATCTATACCGCGGTCGTAGAGGAAATGCGCGATGACGTGGGCTGAGAGCTTTGTGAGTCCTTCTTCGTGTATATCATTCATCATTTCATTGATTTTCTGCGTCGAGGTCTGCGAAGGATCTATCGTGATACATCCCTTGAGTGTCTCCATCCAGATATTGAGATGACGAGCCAGTTCAGGCGCGAGTGGTTCGGTATAGACTTTTCGTGCTTCAAAAGAATTGATACGTGGTATCTCTACAGCGGGTAATCCGAGTCCAGCTCGGACGATACCCATATATTCATCCGAGAGAGGGAGGAGGTATCCCAGGAGGAGATGCGATGGACAACGAGCGTTGAGGAGGGGGACGAGTTGATTGATGACATGATCATAGACCGAGCTCTGCAGGAGTTTCTTGATGAGCTCGCTGAGCCATACGTCATATTTTGCTGCTTTCTTTTCGTCTTTTTGAGAACGTGCGATACCTGCGAGGGCCGCTGCGGCTTCTTCGCGTTGTTGTTCGCTCTGCTCTGCTACCTTGCCAGAGAGATTGAGACCGTCCAGACTATCATTTCACGTATTGAGGGACATATTTGATAAAGTATAAAAATTATTCATTTAATGCAAACTGCATTCGTCGATTCCGTATTGTGACGAGCACTTGCTCTCTTTCCTTATTTTTTAAAAATTTCTCGTAAATGTTACACCAAAAAGTTGAAATTTGTTTTTTGGAAGGGATCCAGGGCGTTCGACTTCTTCGGTATTGGTGGGCCCTAAGCTAAGTCTTGTTGTCTTCTTTTTATTTTCAAATGTTAGACCCGTAGTTGAAGTGCTCATTGATTCGCTTTGTGCTGTGGTTGTTCCGAGCCCTACCGTCCAGTTCTTTTCTTTCTTTGCTGGTTTTTTTTCTGGAAGAGATGGCTTGGGTTTCTGTATTGTCTCGGCCAGTTTCTTTTGTGCCTTCTCATTTTCACTTCGGACCTTTTCTGGTGTTTTTTCTTTCTTTATATCATTTGCTTCCTTTTTCTGAGGAGCTTTCTGTACTTCTTTTGATTGATTGCCCATAGTGAATAGATAAGTAGATACCTTCATAGTGTGCCATATATATATCTCGGCTGCAATAGCACGGGGAGTCAGAACACATTTTGTACTCTATTCTCTCTCTGTATTTTTACCAGAGCCAGTAAAAACTCACAAAAAACTCACAAATACTTATTTTTTCACTGAGATTGGACTTGTCCATAAGTCGTTTTTTATTTATCTGAAGCGCAAAAGTACATTTTTCAAAAAAGTTTTGACACTAGGTATTTTTTCTCTATATTACGCCTCGTCACTTCGGGCAGCAATGCCTGAGTTGATATTGCTCCTTTACATAATCAGTACACAAAGAAGGTGAGGCTTCCGTGCATATTCAGCACGTTAAAAAATCAAAAATATTCAATTTATACGTTTTAAAGAGTTTGATCATAGCTCAGGATGAACGCTGGCGGTGCGCCTAACACATGCAAGTCGAACG
>CAZLKD010000049.1:0-6961 GCA_964560015.1 uncultured Candidatus Peribacteria bacterium | reverse complement strand
CACCGACCTTCAGATTATGAGCCTGACGAGCTACCACTGCTCTACCCCGCGACATACCTGAGCATTGTATGAAATAGGTCATCATGTCAAGAGATAAACCAGGTTTTATAGAGGATTCTCTCGATTCTAGGCAGGAGATGATGTAGGATAAGAATATGCCCCTTCGCACAACACAAAACACTGTAAAATATGACATATATCGTGGATTAGATGAGAATTTTTGATCATATGTTCAGAAAAGATTTAAAAATGCTCACCAATCTATCAATGATATCGTCTCCCCGATAAAGATATCACGGTATGAGAAAAAGCCGAAATATACCTATTTTGCGCTCCTAGTGCCTGAGTATGGACCAGACGAAAATATAGTCTGGAAGCAGGCTCACGCTTTTATCGGCTCAAAATATGTCTTATTTGTTGATGAAGATATGTGGACAGAATTTGATAATCTCGAAAAAAATAAAAAATGGATTTCAAAGGAAACAACATGAATGGGTCTTTTTTATTCCTTCGTGGTAAATGCCATAGGGAACATGTTTAATATTCTGGCCCGATTACAGCTCCGCATAGAGACTATGGAGAGGTCAATCTTCCGAAATATACCAAATAATGATCAGATTTCTGAAATACAGAATCTCAAAAAAAATATCATCAATTTCAGATCCACCCTTGTTCCAATTTACGAAGTCCTCAGTGATTACAGAGATGACACAAAAATAAGTACAGAAGAAAAACGCTCGATAGAGGACATGCTCCGAAAAGTAAAAAAACTCATGAGCAACCTCGATGATTTTCACGATATCACAAAGCTCCTCCGCGAAACGAATGAGACGCTCATAGCCCGCAGCACCAACGAAACAATCAAACGACTGACGCTCTTTAATGCGCTTCTCCTCGGTCCCAGCATGATAGCAGCTTTTTTTGGGATGAATATACACTTTGGATGGTTCACCGAAAATGCGAGTCATGGCGAGATAACCCCCCTCTTTGGTATCATAAGCATCATGATTTTCATGACCTGTAGCGTCTATCTCTTCTTCAAGAAAAGAAATTGGATTTAAGTAAAATCAATTAATCTTTTATTTCTGAAAGCCACACCTGAAGCTGTTTTTAAATATTTTTCAAAATTGAGAGCTTGTTGTTTGTCCTGAAAAGCAGAATAAAAAAGTAATTTCCAAGGAATAAATTTACTTGTATGGGGGGATTTTCATGAATTATGGTCCTCGATCCTCTGCTGTAAATCTTCTGTAAAGCCAGTATAAATTTCATCTGGCTTCTGAATGCTAGAAATAATATAGACGTAGAACATAAAAAACATTATAGCCCATGCGTCGCTCTACGAGCTATGCAGGGCATTCTTCGCTGTGGTATACAAATCTATTGTTCTATTTTAGAATGGCGTGCCATTCGTAGCTCATGATAATGAGCGAAGAATGGTGCCAATGGGTGGAGTCGAACCGCCGACCACAGGGTTATGAGTCCTGTGCTCTACCGCTGAGCTACATTGGCATGAGGATTATGCGTCCTGTTCCGCCATCGGCGGATACATCGGCACGGAGGTATAGTAGAGATTTTCAGAAAAAGGCAACCCTTTTCTACGAGAAGAACCGTATGATAGAGGGATACTGATAATTTTTCCCTTCCAGATGCTGAAAGAAGCCCATGAGCATGAGGATAAGCCATGTGACGAGAACCACTGGTAAGAGGACGATGCCGATGATGAGAAAAACAGAAATAGCCGCCACGAAAGAGTAAATCATGAAGCTGAGATTGAAGTTAATAATCTCAAAACATGTTTCTTTTTCGAGAGAAGACATCTTCTCCTTCTGAAAAACATAGTAGATAATAACAAAAAGAATTCCCAGAGTACCACCAGAGATAAAATTACCGACGAGATGGAGTATTCCCAGCATTTTGACTCCGTCCTGTGCCTCATGAGAAGATTCTTGAGCGGGAGTAGCAACAATTTTTTCGACAATTGGAGTTGTTTTTATGGATGCACTCTTTTTTGGAGCTGATTTTTTTTGAGGTGCAGGAGATTTTTTGGCAACTACAGGAGCTGATTTTACGATAGTTTTTTTTGGTGCTACGGTTTTTTTTGCTGTAGGCGATGTGCTTACTGCTGAGCTAGTTTTTTTAGGAGCAGCCGATTTTTTGACTGCAGTGCCCTTTTTTGCTGAGGAAGTTCAGCGTGTTGAAGTGGTTGTTTTTTTCATAGAGGAAATGGTAGGGAAAGAATATCGGAAGTCAAAAAATATATTCTCTTTTCGACAGTTTTTCCTACAATGCAAGGAGTTTCTTTTCCAAAAACTACATCATGCTTGATCAAAACTTCACTCCTCCAAAACCTCGTATTGCCGAAACCGAGACAAAAAAAAGAATACATGTCATCGAGTCTCTCATCCCCGAGCTCATGCAATATTGTACTGCCATGCTCCTCACAGGATCAATGGCGTATGGTCAGGACTATAGTATCACTCCTGAATCAGATATAGATTTGCAGCTCCTCATCACGCCAGAAATCATCACAAAAATTGGTTCATGTAAATACTTCCAGAAATATAATACAAAGAAAATTATTGAGTGATTCACCAGTGGAATTTTCCAACAATTGAGTCTGAATTTCATCTGCAAAGATGTGCCTGTTGAGTGTCATTTTTGGGATGAAAAAACCTATAAAGAAGTCCTCCTCTACAAACAAGAAAGTGTCATACGGCTACGTTCGCAAACAAAAAAAATATCCACTGACTACGCCTACAGTTTTGATGAAGAAGAGGATGTGTGCGAATATCCAGACTACAAAGAAGGAGCATACAACGTCGGAGTCTTCCCTGCCTACAAGATAAAAAATAAAAAAATATTTCTCTCTCGTCCCATCTCAAATATTCTCGGAAATGCTATCGTCCTCTTCGATGACTGTCACATCTCGGAAGTCATCAATGAGTGCCGAGAAATAACAGAAAAAAAGATTGCCGAAATGCCACAAGAAGATGGAAAATCTTATACCATTTTCAACACACTCCCGGGGAAAAATAAAGTCGCAGAAGATGTCAAAATAATGCTTATCTAAGAACGCATGAATACCTATCTCCTCCTCTGAATCTTTGGAAGTTTTCTCCTCTTATGGGCTTTTTTTATGGAACAAATACACAAGTGGAGAGATGATGATCTCATCTACGATATTGTAAATTTTTTTGGCTCTCTATTGCTCGTTATCTACGCATTACACTGAAATGCTTACCCATTTATTATCCTCAATAGTTTTTGGGCTCTTATTTCTCTCAGAGATATTTTTCGAGATATAAAAAAATAATATGAATTCAAGACTTACTTTCATGCTCGAAATCATCCAGAAAATGGGAGATTTTCAGCATAAACATTTCAGAACTGATATAAAATTTGAGACAAAAGCAGGGCCTATGGATACAGTTTCTTTTGTAGATAAGGAATGTGAAAAAACGTTTATTGAAGCCGTAAATGAGAAATTTCCTGGCGATGCAATTATGGGTGAGGAAACTTTCAATCCAGATGACGATTATAGGCAATATGAAAAACTCTGGATCATAGACCCCCTCGACGGTACACTCATGTACCAGCGAGGTATACCGTTCTATTCACCGATGATTGCTTATGTCGAAAATAATAAGGTGCAATTCTCAGCGCTATTTTTCCCAGAAATGAACGATCTCTATTACGCAGATGAAACATGAGCCTACAGGAACAATAAACAGATACACGTCTCTACTGAAAAAGATATCTCTCAAGGGCTTTTTCGGATCTCTCAGAATATGGTCAGAAGACCTTTACCTGATTTACAAAAAAAAGAAAAACTCTCCCTATCTCTCGGGCAACAAGTAGATTTTTACACATGATGATACGGCTTCTCACTTTGTGCAGCATGAAGTATTGATGGTGATATGTTTTACCCAAAAATTGGTAATATATGGGACACAATCCCCGGCTGATTTCTGGTACAGCAAGCGGGATGAAAAGTCACAAATTTCTGAAGTGATACATGGGATATTTTTAACCCAAAAGTTATAATTTCCAACGGGCTTATTCATGCAGAATTTCAAAAACTCTTAGAATCATAATATCTCATAATTCTTAATTCATAATTCATAATTTTTATGTTTACCCCCAATACCAAAATTCTCGAACGCTACGCTGATGTCCTCGTCAATTTCGCCCTCGGTGGCGGAGCTGGCATCAAGGCTGGGGAAGTCGTCCTCCTCTGTGTACCAGAATGCGCACGTCCTATGCTCCAACCTCTCCATGATGCTGTATTGAAGTCTGGCTGACATCCTATCGTCGATATTATCCCCGATGGGCTTCAGAGAAGTTTTTTCCAGCATGCGAATGATGCGCAAATCGAATACCGTCCGATGAAACGTCTCCTCGCTACGGTTGAAGACTGTGACCACCGTCTGTATATGATAGCAGAACACGAAAAATACGAACTCGCTGGTATCGATGGAGGCAAAGTCATGAATCGTTTCAAGACCATCAAACCCTACCGTGAAGCCATGCAAAAAAAAGAAAATGAAGGAAAATTTACCTGGACACTCGGTCTCTACGGCACAGAGGCAATGGCATCATTTGCCGGCATGTCCCTCGAGGAATACTGGTGAGAAATCATCAATGCCTGCTATCTCGATACAGACGAGCCAATTAAGCACTGGCAAGAAACAGAAGCAACACTCCATACGCTCACAAAAAAACTCACCGATATGCAAATAGAATGGGTACATGTGGTTGGCGAAGATGTCGAACTCAAGGTCAAAATCGGAGAAAAGAGAAAATGGCTGGGTGGAAGTGGTCGAAATATCCCAAGTTTTGAAGTCTTCACAAGTCCAGACTGGAGAGGAACAAATGGATGGATACGCTACAATATGCCGCTCTCATACCAGAGCAACATCATCAAATGAATCCGATTAGAATTCAAAGATGGCCTCGTGGTCAATGCGACGGCAACAGAAAACGAGAAGCTCCTCAAAGAAATGATTGCTCAAAAAGACGCTGACAAAGCTGGTGAATTTAGTCTCACAGATCGGCGTCTCTCTCGCATAACAAAATTTATGGGAGAAACGCTCTACGATGAAAACGTCGGTGGACCTTTTGGCAACACCCACATCGCTCTCGGTATGGCATACAAGGATGCCTACACTGGCGACGTCGCAAATACAACACTCGAAGAATGGGAACGCCTCGGCTACAACGATAGCGTCGTCCACACAGATATGATGAGCACGACCAACAGAACTGTGACAGCCACTCTCCAAGATGGAAGTGAAAAAATAATCTATCAGAATGGAGAGTTTGTAATTTAAATTGACTCTTTTAAGTATTAATTTCATCACGTACTCGCTGAATTCTTAAAGCATCTAATTCTGCTCGTAAACGTGTATTTTCCGAAGATAATTCAGACATACTGCCTGCTTGAGCCTGAACAGTTTTTTGAAGTCTTTCATTTTCTTTACGAAGAACAGATGCCTGAATAGCAAAGTTCAGCTCCCTCTCAAAAGTATGCTTTAACTCATCAAGAGGACTTAAAAATGCCAGTCATGGATAATGACGAGCACTACAAATCATTGAGATAGCACGAGCCAAAAAACCATTTACAGGAAAATCTATATTACCGCCCTCGAGTGTAATATTACTAACTTCTTCATTTCAAAATTCAGTCATCAAAGTTCCTTTAGTTCACTCTCAAAAATACCCTTTATACATTTTGTCTTCAAGTTCTTCCAGATATCTCAAAGTGCTTTCCAGAGCTTCTTTTCTATTTTGAATATCTTGACGATCGTTTGGATTTAAGAAAGCAAAATCACCCCTTATCTTGCCCGATAAATCGTACTCAACAATCTGAGTACCATCATCCCAAACACCTGGTACATATTTAGGGTTATCAAAAACCATTCTTTTGAGTTCTGTAATTTGATCTGTAATGTTCTGAGAATCAAAGAAACTTCGAAAAACTGGTAATTTATCGGGAGATTCGGGAATAGTTGGCATAAGAAAGGGCTATTTAAGGGTATCATGCCATAAATTCTCTTTCTTTGCAAATATTTTCAGTACGAAAAGCCCTCATTTCTGGGGGATTGTTTTTAGAATAAGAAAATTATCTATTCCTGAGGAGATCTCGGATTTCCATGAGAAGCTCTTCTTGTGTCGGACCTGCAGGTAGTGCAGGAACTGGTTCTGGTTTTCGGAGTTTTGCCATGGCCTTGACGACAAAAAATATACACAAGGCTACGATGAGAAAATCAACGGTAGATTGGACAAAATTTCCCCAATTGAGAGCTATTTCTGGGACAGCTTTTTGGAGGCCAGGCACTTCATCAACCGCCTGACGAATAATTATCTTGTAGTCTGTGAAGTTGATGCCACGAGTGATGACAGCGATGATGGGCATGATGACATCTCCGACGAGAGAAGTGACTATCTTGCCAAAAGCGCTTCCGATGACAACTCATACGGCGAGGTCGACGACATTCCCACGCATGGCAAATGATTTGAATTCTTCGATAAATGACATAATTTGATAATAAAAAATATAAAAAATCATACCGAACAATCATAAAATGCAAGAGAGGAACACCTTGCATTGCAGGAGACTTCCCTACCCTTCTACCATAAAATAAATATGAATCTCACCATCTACTACGACGACCAGTGTGGACTCTGTGGCAATTGGATACGACTTCTCCAAAAATATGGATCTCTCAAAGAGGTGAATTATGTTGGGCTTTCTCAAGCATCGACAGAAGTCCAAACACTCTCAGAATCACACAATTCATGGGTGATCGGACGAGGCACAGAGTATTTTCTTGGCTACGCTGGTTTTGTCGAATGTACGAAAGAATCTCGATTTTTTAGGTGGTTTTGATACGTAGGAAATTTCTATCCTGTGAAACTGGTAGGAAATCTCGTCTACAAATTTGTCTCATCTCAGCGAAAA
>CAZLKD010000048.1:0-7021 GCA_964560015.1 uncultured Candidatus Peribacteria bacterium | reverse complement strand
CGCGTATGACTCATTTATGGGTCGGCAAGGTATCGGACGTATCGCTGATGGTACGGTCAAAAATGGTGCAAATGTATTTATCATCGGTAATGATGGTGTAAAACGAAAAGGAAAGATTTCAAAAATTGTCACTTCTCGAGGCCTGAATAAGGTTGAGATTCAAGACGGTATCGCAGGAGACCTCGTCTCTATAGCAGGTATTCCTGATATTTTCGTCGGAGAGACTATCGTCACTGAGGAAAATACTGAGCCACTTCCACCAATCACTATCGATCCACCAACTCTCAAAATGCAATTTTTCGTGAATGATTCACCATTTGCAGGTAAAGAAGGTGATTATGTGACATCTCGTCATATCCGTGATCGTCTCGAAAAAGAACTCGAGATGAACGTCGGTCTCAAAGTCGAATTCAAAAGTGATGGTACATTTGTTGTCGCAGGACGAGGAGAACTCCACTTGGCAGTATTGATTGAGACTATGCGACGTGAAGGTTTTGAGCTCCAGGTAGGTGCTCCAGAGGTTATCTTCCATGAAGAGAACGGTGTCAAAATGGAACCATTTGAAAAATGTATGATCAATGTCCCTGATGAATCAGCAGGTGCTGTCATCGAACAGATGGGAAAACGACGCGGTATCATCCAAGATATGAAGTCTGAACGAGGTCTTACGTTCCTAGAATTTTCTATCCCAACTCGTGGACTCCTCGGTTTCCGACGTGAATTCACAACGATGACTCGTGGTGAAGGTATCCTCGCAAGTGCATTTGATAAATATGCTCCATACGGTGGGGATATTAACAAACGTGAAGTAGGTTCTATGATTTCTGCATGTGATGGTGCTGCCATGACATTTTCACTCTTCAATCTCCAAGAACGTGGTCCTATCTTTATCGAACCTCAAACAGAAGTCTATGAAGGTATGATTGTCGGAGAACATCTCAAGGGATCTGACCTCATCGTGAATGTTATAAAAAATAAACAGCTCACAAATATGCGAGCATCTGGTACTGATGAAGCCATGCGTCTCACTCCGCCTCGTGTTATGAGTCTCGAAGATGCTCTCGACTATGTCGGTCAAGATGAGTATGTCGAAATCACTCCTACGAAAGTCCGTCTTCGAAAGAAAAAACTCAAAGAACACGAGAGAAAGAGAGGATAAGCTCAAATCTATGTTACGTGATGACCATCCATCTCCTTCTGAAAATCAATTTGCTGTACGTAGAATATGTCCTGACAAATTCCTAAGAACCGATAGATGAGACCAGGTTGATAATTTAGAAAGTATGGTAAGAGATGGTGTCCTAGGTGTCGTTGGCTACACAGAAGCTACAAATGTTCAAATCAGTTTAGACGCCGATGAGAAACCATTTGTCTGTCTTTTTGAATTTTTAGACTGATGACAACGAACATGGTGTCATGTTTCAGCTAGATTTCTATCCTCTTTCATAAAAAAATAAATATGAAATTAATCCACCTTAACGTCGAGTCTTTTAAATACTTCGATGCTCTGGTGGATTTTTTAGAGGTTGAAAAGCCAGACATTATTTCCTTAGTTGAAGCAACTGATGGGGCTTTTTTTGGTTCAAAAGGTGGAGAAAAAAGAGATTATCTCTGAGAGCTTTGCAAAAAATTTAACTGGGAGGTCATTTATCATCCAACAATATTTCGTGACTTCTGAGACTACCAGCTGAGTTTCGGTGCAGCAGTTTTGAGTCGCTTCCCGATAACCCTCGAAGATAAGCAATATTTTGGAGAGCAACGACCTACGATATTACCACACGATTACATATCATTTTCCGATAAACCAAAATACGAGCGATATCCGTATGCATGGAAATTTAACCTACCATTACTTGTCACGCAAATACAGACAGAAAAATGATATATCAGACTTCTTACGGCTCATTTTCATGTATCCTATGAATGCCTAGAAACCCTCCAGATATGGCAGGATGCAGAGAAAATAGTAGATTATCTCAATACCCATGACGATATGCCGACGATTCTGACAGGGGATTTTAATATTCGTAATGAAAGCATGGCGATCAAGACTTTGTCAGAAAAAATGACACAACAATCATGAAAATTCACGAATACGCTTACACCTTCGATTCATCCTATTTTCCAGACAGATCCTGAGAATCCACTACGAGCAATAGATCATATCTTTACACGAGATGTCGTCGTGAAGAGTTGTGAAGTTCTTGATGTAGCCATTTCTGATCATCTCCCTGTTGTTCTGGATTTTTCTCTGTAATTCTTATACTCACTCTATGGTTGACTACATACTACACATCAATGGCCGAGGGGGGAGTGGCAAGACCACACTTATTAAGGTTCTCAATGAACGACTGGGGCTCGAAAAAACACGGAACTATACGACTCGAAAACCACGATTTGAAGGTGAATCCGAGTATTTTTTTGTAGATGAAAAAACCTTTGTAGAAAATTTCAAACAAAGTAAAATCATAGAATGCTATTATAAAGATTCAAGCCGGGCTCTCTATGGGACAGCTGCTCCAGAAAAAACTGGAATCTACCAATCAGAAATTGTCGCACTGGTAGCTCTCAGAAAATGGTGCTTTGAGCATAAAGTTCCTTTTCTCAGTGTCTATATTGATATCGACACTCCGACGCTTCTCGAGAGACTTCGAAGTCGATCTGATACAAACGAAACTCCCGAAGAAAGACTTGAGGAAGATGCTTATTATGAAATTTTTAAAAACTGGTCAGATGTTGTATACAATTATAATAATAAAACAGTAGAGAACTGAGTTGATGATATTATTGCACTGATAAAACAAAAATGACTTATCTAAACTGTGGTAATCGAAAGTGAGGATATTTGTTTCTGAGCCATACATAGAGAACTCCCGCAATTGCTCCTGAAAAGTGTCCCATAAAGCTCACATTGCCTCCAAAGCCAAGAAGAATATTTATAAAAATCAAAAGAAGTGCACCTTTGTAGTCACTTTGTTTATGCATGTAGAGGTCGTATGCATAGACGGCGAGAAGAGACATCGCAAATCCACTTCATCCTATAGTCGGACTCTCTGAAAAAGTATAGAGAAATATACCAACAAAGATTGTGGTAAAGCCCCAGAGATACCATGTCCATACCCGTCCGTGGGAGAACTCAACAATTCTTCCAATAAAGAGAAAGAATATGACATTGCTGAGTACATGAAATATGCCTCCATGCAAAAAGCTATAGAGCAGAAGCTCTTCAATGAAACCAAAAAAACCAACCGGGTAACTGTATATACCACCATAGATGATAATCTCTGGATAAATCATATAAACCAGTGCTCCCAGTACGGAAAGCGCTGAAACCAGATTGATAGGACTTTTCCAATCAATGTTTTTCAAATCAGGCATTTGGATGTGAAATTGTTTCATAATGGAAGTATAGGATTTTTCCTTGATTCTGCAAAGAGAGGAATATCATATTTTGTATGAAAAATACTTTTGTTGAAAAATATATCCAGGATAACGGTCTTACGGTTATCCAATGTGATGAGGAGAAGCCTTGGGGAGCGTATTATGTCATCGAAGAGACTCCTGAGTATGATAAAAAGATCCTCTGGCTCAAGCCCCATGCGCTTTTGAGTCTCCAATATCACGGAAATCCTAGGCATCCAGGCCATCATGAAGAAGGAGAATGACTGACAGGGATGGCTCTTGTCCTCGGAAAAGAAGATATGACGAATGTAGCTCTCACCGATATCTACGAAAAAATTTCGACTGATGTAGAAGTTTTAAAACTCAAAAAGTGAGAAAAATTCTCGACTCCAGCAGGAGTTCTCCACGCCTATATCAATCCATTTGACTATGATGTTTATCTCCTCGAAACTCGTATTTCTCAGGTTCCGGAATGAGCGAGTGATCGTGAGAGTAATATTATCCGTGTCTATGATAGTTCGATGAGAGGATGAGTACCAAATTGGCCCGTATGGTTGAAGGAGAAAATCAAAATCTAAGCCACAATTTTTGGATAGGTGATTCATTGTGCGAGCGTTCTTTGCTCTGGACGTAGAAGCAGGTGCGCATTTTGTGCAGGATAACCCACTCTCCTGATAAGTCTGGGCTGACGAGGGAGTCGAGACCGTAGGTCCCTAGGGTTGCTTTCTTGCTGGATTTCTACTAGGAGAGGTCTCATCATGAGGATGTCAGCCGAAGATAAATCATATATATCGTGCCCTAGTTCATGTCTTGTGGCAAACCTACGGGTATTTTCTATAACCCTATATACATTGGTATCACTCAAAGAATCAGGACTTGCACGTTTTGTTGCTTCTAATAGGGCAATACGTAGTTTCATTAAGTAGATAAGTTTTTGCGTATTGACAGGCGTTTTTTCTGAATCCAAGATCGTTTCTATCTTTGTTAAAACTACCTTTTCATCTAGAAATCAAGGGAAACGAATTAATTCTTTTCGGAATGACTCTCTTCTGTCTTCCGATTCTGTTGCCAGCTCAGCTTCAGAACGATACATAAAAATAAGTTAGATTGTTTGTTCTATAAATTTATTTATATGGATAATTTTTAAAAATCAATCTATTGCTTTCTTTTGTACCACACAAGATCGTAGCCTTCCTTTGGTTCACGAGAGAATTCTTCATAGAGCTCTTCAAAAGCAGGGAAGTAGGTATCACCCTCGTAGCCTCCGTGAATCTCTGAAAGTCGAATCTCTGAAAGTGAATTTTCAAGAAAAAGTTTGTAAATCTCAGAACCTCCGAGGACGAGTAAATCCTCATCTTCTTTGAGATTCTTGTGAATTTCTTCAATAGAAGTATAGATTTCTATTTCTCATTTTTCACCCCCATCGACCCTCCATCCATTCTCTGTCTGTATGGTGGGGAATTCTCCTATTTTAACAGCAGAGGGGTCTCGTGTGAGCATGATATTTCTCCTTTTCGGGAGTATACGTCCGAGTCCTTCATACGTTTTCCTCCCCATCAGAATAGTTTTTCCTTGTGTAAAAGCACGAAAATCAGCCATTTCCTGCGGGAGATCCCAAGGAAGTCCGTTATTTTTTCCGATAATACGATTTTTTGCCATTGCGGCGACGAGGATAAATTTCATAATTTTATACAGCGATAGGAGCCTTGATAGCTGGCCACGGGTCATATCCGACGATTTCGAAATCTTCGAATTTGAAATCAAAGAGGTTTGTTACGCCAGGATTGAGTTTCAACGTAGGGAGCGCACGGGTTTCACGAGATAACTGCTCTTTGACCTGATCGAAGTGGTTGAGATAGATATGAGCATCGCCCATAGTATGGATGAAATCTCCGACTTTGAGCCCAGAAACCTGAGCAATCATATGAGTCAAAAGCGCGTAAGAAGCCAGATTAAAAGGAACACCGAGGAAGATATCTGCGCTGCGCTGATAGAGCTGACAGGAAAGTTTTCCGTTCATCACATGAAATTGAAAGAGTGAATGACATGATGGGGGAGCATGATGATGACTATGAATCAGTCACTGAATCTCTCCAACATTCCATCCGCTGACCATGATGCGGCGCGAGTTTGGATCATTTTTGAGCATATCTAGAACAATCTGTATCTGATTTATCTGTGATCCATCCTTTGCTTCCCAGCCTGTCCATTGTTTCCCATAGACTGGGCCCAGATCTCACCACTTTTTTGCGAACTCCTCATCTTCTATAATTTTGTTTACAAACTCGAGCATATGAGCGCTCCATTCCTCAGAGTATCTGGGATATTTTTCAAGAAGGTTATTCTCCTCGAGATAGAGCTGATAGCACCATTCATTCCATATTTTTACTCCATTTTGAGCGAGATAGCGAATATTTGTATCACCCTTGAGAAACCAGAGTAATTCATAAATAATTCCTTTGATAAATACTTTTTTGGTAGTGAGAAGAGGAAAACCTTCGTTGAGATTCACTCGATATTGATACCCGAAAACACTTCGCGTTCCCACACCAGTACGTTCTGTACGGTCTGTGCCTTTTTCCATCACATGCTTGAGGAGATCGAGATATTGTTTCATAGATTTATAAGGAAAGAGTTTGAGCTATTGTATCAAAAATCGTCCTATCTACCACCATTTTTTGAGATGATTTTTTATAGGTTCTATATTTCTCAACAATACTTGCTAAATCGGTGATGTTTTTCTGCTCGATGAGTTCGTGACCTTTTTCCTCAAATGCTTTTGCGTTCCAGTATTGGTGGTTATTACCGGTAAATGGATGAGGAATGAGTATCATATGGAGTCCGAGGGCCTCAAATTCAAAGATACTTGAACCACTGCGAGCTATGACAAGGTCGCACTTTTGAGCCACTTTCAGATAATCCATTTGGTTGTAGAAAAAATCAAAGATGTGGACGTTCGAAAATTGCTCAAATTTTGCACGATAGTCGAGATTTTTTACTCAGAGAATAATATGAAAATCTACATCAGAAAAACTCGGAAGTAGCTCAAGTACGGCATCAAAAATACTTGCAGACCCTTGTGACCCGCAAGAAACAAGTATCTGAGTTTTTCATAATCCATCATTGTTCATTGTTCATTGTTCATTGTTCATTTGAATTATCTCTTGTGACAACAATGAGCCGTGCCCGAGAATTTTCTTTGTATCAAAAAAGCTATCAGCCTCAGAAAAAGCGCAAAATATTCATGAAGCAAATCGTCCAACAATTTTATTTGCAAGACCAGGGATTGAATCTGATTCATGGAGATAAACAGGGATTTTCATTATCCAGCCAGCAATAGCTACGGGGAGAGAAACATAACCACCTTTTGAAAATATAGCAGTTGGTTTTTCTCGGTGCAAAATCGTCATCGATTGTACTATTCCTGTCAGTACCTGAAACGGTGTTAGGAGTGTCTGGAGCGAGAAATATCGTCTGAGTTTCCCGCACACAATAGGGGAGAATGGGATATTATTTTCTCATGTGACCCGAGATTCGATACTTTCAGCCTCACCAATCCAATGAAACGATGTTTCTGGATGGTTTTTCTTGATGTATTCTGCGAGGTTGATAAGAGGAA
>CAZLKD010000047.1:0-7026 GCA_964560015.1 uncultured Candidatus Peribacteria bacterium | reverse complement strand
ATATTCAGCTTCATCCCTTAACTCCTTCATCATGAAAGCAAAAACCCACTCAGGATCCCAAAAACGCATAAAAGTTACCGCTACCGGTAAATTTCGTACTGGGAAAATCGGCAAACGCCATCTTCTCCAAAACAAATCAAGCAAATCAAAAGGCAAAGGAAAATACGGCGTTGCGACGCATATTGCCAATGAACGCAAGATGAAATGGGGTCACCAGGTTGCTGGTCTCCGCACTCCTACTGCAAAGAGAAACATCGTTCAAAAAACGGCTGATGGTAAAATCATCAAAGCTCCTCGTCGCGCTCCAGTTATCAAAGTTGCTGCATCAAGACAAGTTGTTACTCCAAAAGTACAAAAGACTGTAGCTGCAAAGAAAGTAGTAAAAGCTGCTCCAGCAAAGGCTTCTGCTAAAAAAACTGCTGCAAAGAAGAAATAGTTGCAAATTGTCTGGACTCTTTCAAAAAATAGTTATAATCCCCTCACTTATTTAAAAATTATAGTATGGTACGTGTCAAACGAAGCATCATGACGAAAAAACGTCATAAGAAAGTCCTCGCCCTCGCAAAAGGGTACCGAGGTGTACGATCAAGCGCATTTAAGCACGCAAAAATCGCAACGATGAAAGCAGGTCTCAACGCCTACAAAGATCGTCGTCGAAAGAAGCGTGATTTCCGCAAGCTCTGGACTATCCGTCTCAACGCTGCTGTCCGCCCTCTCGGTCTCACGTACTCACGCTTCATCAACAGCATGTATATGAAACACGTGAAGCTCAATCGAAAAGTTCTCTCAAATCTCGCTATCTCAAATCCAGGCATCTTCGCTGATGTTGTGAAATTCGTAAAATAGTCATTTCTACAATTCTGAAATCCCCACTTTCGTGGGGATTTTTTATGCATCATATTCGAGCTTGAACCCGTCATTCCAGCCAAGTCCGCCTAGGGAATACTATTGAAATTTGCGGACGCGAGGTGGAATCTTATACTGTGATTACATGACAAAATACCCTTGCTTGTATATCTTAGCAAGTAAGCCTCGATGAGTTCTCTATATCTGAGTTACGGGAAATATACTACGTAGAGGATATGAGCACAACAGTGAACTCTACGAGAGCTTTACTCAGAAGTATCATGTACATAGACTTGTATACTTTGAAAACCATGAAACATTTGAAGAGGCATTTAAAAGAGAATCAAATCTCAAGGCATGGAAAAGACAATGGAAGGTGGAACTTATTGAGAAAGATAATCCAGGATGGAGAGATTTGTATGACGACATAGTATAGGGATTTTAAGATTCCACCTCGCGACCTCCTTCGTCGGTCTTGGCTGGAATGACGGACTACAAGCATTAAAGTAATTATGTTCAATCTACTTATCATCCAATTCATAAAACTCTACCAAAAGTTTCTCTCCCCCGATCATAGCTTCTGGGCGCGCGCACTTGGAAAGAGTCATTGTCGATACTATCCAACCTGCAGTATGTATGGTCGGGAATGTTTCGAGAAATTTTGATTTTTTCGCGCTACGAAGTTGACACTCTCCCGAATTATTCGATGCAATCCGTGGTCAAAAGGCGGTCTCGATCCAGTGCCAGACACAGAAGATATGAAATGCAATCATAAACACTCGAAAAAATAATATCCATCTTATACTTTCTCGTATGAATATACTCTCCTCTCTCCAGGCATGGGATCTCTCTCTGCTCAATGCCATACGGTCACATCTCATCATACATACATCCTGGTTTCCGACATTCATACTGGGTTTTGCTGATAGTGAACCTATTGTTTTTGCACTCTTGCTCGTAGGACTCTGGCTCTTTGCGGTAGCATACAAGGATGCTACAAAAAAATACATCGCTCTCGATCTCTTTTTGTACGTTATGGTCGTCTTTGCAGTCTATGCAGTCATCAATCAATTCTTACCCATACGGCCTCGCCCAGAGAGTCTTTCAAGTCTTCCGCCACTCATAGATCACCTCCCCGATAATTCTTTTCCATCTGGACACGCAATATTTTTTGGTGCTTCATGGTGGGCACTTGCGAGACTCACTCAATGGAAAAAAACGACCTATTTTTTCTTTTTTCTGTGACTCGCAACAGTGAGTGCGCGAGTCATCGCTGGGATACACTATCCTGGAGATATTCTCGTCGGTTTCTTCTTGGGATGGGGCCTCATGGCTCTCCTCTGCAAGATACCACGAGGGAAAAAATACCACGCTCTTCAAGAAAAAATTATCCGACTCACAGCAATTATTGGACTCTAGATTTATTTTTTTGATAGTCTCGCAGGATCTTCGCGAGGATGAGCGATGCTACCAATATAACTATAGACCAGCCCAGGAGGGCTCACTGGGGGTGAAGATGGTGAAAATCCATCACTCCATCAGATCGACGTGCGAAACTCGCACCAGCGAGGATAAAAATCATCACATCAGGAATTATTCCAAAAAAAGTACCTATCATAAATCACCAGCCATTCACTTTTTTCGCACCAGCAACATAGTTTGTGATATCATAATGGAGAAAAATCAGCCTCGTTATGAGCATCGTCACTGTGGCATCGTGAATACTTCTATTATCCCCAGAATTGAGGACAGCATCTCCTGGGATATCGAGCTTACCATCTTTTTGATGGGTGAAAAAACGACCAACCCAATACGACATCTGAGCGCTGATAATCATCCCTAGCATTGTAAAAAGAAATCATTTCCACGGACCATAGAGTGCTCAGGCAAGAAAAATAAGCCCCGTCGCTGGAAAGAAAAAGAGTGGCCTCACAAGAAACAAAAGCATATAGATCGGAGGACCAAAAACATGTGAGTGAAGAAAATCATATATTTCCTCCAGAAGGAGAGCATTATTGAGCCCCGTATGCTTTTTATACCTATAAAAAATCGCCATGAGAGTCACCCAAAGTACGAGTGTTGCCACCTTGATCCAATGCCGTGATAAGAGAGCAAATACAGAAAATTTCTTTGGATGCAGAGCGTGCCCGAGTGCTCCATCTATCCACGTCCCAAGTCGGGTACGAAAATCAAACTTCATAATTAGACCTATGGTATCATCTTTTCCAAAAATAGTAGTCCAATTGCTTTCTTTTTTCCCTTCCTCTCTACAATGAATGTACTTTTTCCTATGATTGATTCATTTTACAATACAATACTCCATCTCTTTGACAGTGTAGACTACACAGCTGTCGGCGTCATGACACTTCTCGAGTCCACTTTTCTCCCATTCCCCTCTGAAATACCTATGACTATCGTGGGGATACAGAGTGCACGCGGCACGATGAACCCCATCATTGGGTTCCTCGTAGGACTTCTCGGTGTCTGGATCTGAACTACCATAAACTACTATATTGGTTATTACATTGGTGATGCTTTTGTGGAAAAATATGGAAAATACTTTTTCATCAAAAAGAAGGACTATCATCATGCACAAGATCTGTTTCGAAAAGATGCGAATTTTTATACATTCTTTGGTCGTCTCATCCCTGTCGTACGTCATCTTATCTCCATTCCAGCAGGTATGGTAGGCATGCCTTATGGTCGATTCATAGGATTATCTCTACTCGGATCAGCAATCTGGCTCGCAGTATTGATTGTGCTCGGCTATGTTATCGGCGATAACGTAGAGCTCATAAAAACCTCTATTGGTTCCATATCTGCCTTCCTGCTTTTGCTAGCAATCGCTTTGTGGCTCGCACGACACATGCGCAAACGGGCTACAAAAGCCCCTGTAACATCACAAAAATAGCTCCTGCTATTCCGAGACCCATAAGAGCAAAAAGTGTCATACTGAGGATATTTGGTCACCAAAAAACAAACGGATGGGCGCCTACCATTTTCCCAATAGTGTATTCGAGGTGAAATATACGAGCATAGTAGCGGAGCATACCCGCCACGAGAATACACATAAGCGCCGCGGTCAATCACACAAACACAGACAATATGGTAACTATTCTATCTATCTCTTGAAGAGAATTTTGGAGTTTTTTGAGGCGAGAGCGAAGTGAATCAAATGATTGAACAGTATCAAAGACGTCTCGAAACTCCTGGATACGATTCCAGAGTATTGTGATATCGGTACCATAGAGTGGAACCATGATCATATCTGGAAGAGGGTTCTCACCAGCTAAAGCATTGAGTATATCGGGATTTTTCTGTACTTCTTGATCGAGGGCTGTTTCCTTGGACACATATTCCAATTCTCCAGAGACGCCAGCCGTGGGAAGGCTCTGAACAAAATCATGCACACGCTGGCTCTCAAAAGTATACATCGTATTGATAAAGAGAGGGTAAGTAAACTTCTCCGCGAGCGTCCTACGCTCATCTTGGAGAAGCTTCATCATAGAGAGGCCCACTAAAACAGTCAAAAACAAGACCGTAAAAGCCCCTATGACCATCACTGTGAGGGCGCGAGTGCGCAGCATGTGCTGCCATGATGTACGGACAAGAGTGCGGAACATACGCATAATCATAGCAGAATTCCCACAGAAGTACAAAAAAATGACCCCGAAGGGTCATTGATTTATAAGTGAAAGTTGTTGGAAAATACTATGCAGCTTTTTGTGCTTCTACACAAACGTATGTAGAGCTCATTTTCTTACCATCAAATCGAGTACGTCCCTTTTCATAGAAACGGACAACACCGTCAGTGATAGCCTGAAGAGTAAAATCTTTACCCTGCATGACGCCAACACCTGGGAAAATCTTGTTCCCTTTTTGGCGGACGATGATATTACCAGCGATAACCGTGGTACCTGCATAGACCTTGACTCCACGGCGTTTTGCCTGTGAATCACGACCATTGTTTGTAGAGGAGACTGCCTTTTTATGAGCCATATACGAGAAAGTTAATTGTGTAAACGTTGAAAGTTAACGTTATGAGGGTTAGTTATTCTGATTGTTATTTGTCGGTCGAGAAAAACGAGCATTCACTTTATTTGCATCAGCATTTTTATAAACATCGAGTTTCTTTTTAAATGCATTTCCTGTTTCCTGAGATGCTTCGATAAATTCTGTTGCGAGAGCCTCCGCAAAAGGAGTTCCCTTCTTGCTCTGAGCAGATTCTTTGATCCACTTAGAAGCGAGGAAAAACTGACGCTTTGGGAGGACATCACCAGGAACCTGGAAGATAGCACCACCGATACGCTTTGGTCGAACTTCGACTCGTGGCATGACATTTTCAAATGCTTTTTCCATAATTGCTTCTGGATCTTTGTTACCACGTTCTTTGATGATAACAAAAGCCTCATCGAGGAGATTACGAGCGAGATGCTTCTTTCCGCCTTGCATGATATAGTTGATAAATTTCTGTTTCTGTGTAGTGAGAGTAGTCATAGGAATATTTTATTTTTTAGGTCGTTTAGCACCATATTGGCTACGGGACTGTTTTCGATCAGCAACTCACTGAGTATCGAGAACACCACGAACAATATGATAACGTACACCCGGGAGATCTTTTACACGACCACCACGGATCATCACCACTGAGTGCTCCTGGAGATTGTGCCCTTCACCACCGATATACGCGATAACTTCGTAACCATTTGTGAGACGTACTTTTGCGACTTTACGAAGAGCCGAGTTAGGCTTTTTTGGAGTCATCGTATAGACCTTTGTACAAACACCACGCTTCTGTGGAGATGCGAGTGGGAGGTTGCGACGCTCGAGGTTGTTTCTGATCTGCATGAGGGCAGGAGATTTGCTCTTGCGAACTTTTGTTGTTCGAGGCTTTCGGATAAGTTGTTGAATTGTAGGCATGAAGTAATAAATAATGAATTATAAGAAGGTAATTGTAGAGGTAGGTGTAGAGCGGATTTGAATAACTTCCTTTCTACTTCTACGACTACTTCTACATCTATTTTATCGTTTAGACCATTGAATTCTCTTACGAGCTTTGTGAAGACCTGGTTTCTTACGTTCTACCTTGCGTGCATCACGTGTGAGAAGGCCCTGCGCGCGTAGTGCTGTTTTAAATGTTTCATCGAGTTCAACGAGTGCTCGTGAGATACCATGAGCGATAGCCTGAGCCTGAGCGCTCTCTCCTGATCCTGCTACTTTCACAGAAAAATGATAGTCACCACCAGCGACCTTGAGAGGAGCATGGACAGTAGAGAGGAGATCATCACGAGTGACATATTCCTTGAGCGGTCGCCCATTAATCTCTGAGTCACCTTTCCCTGCGAAGAGGCGTACTTGAGCAGTAGCAGTTTTGCGTCGACCAATAGCGTAAGTATATTTCATAGTTCGATTTAGAAGGAAGGAGTAAGAATCTCTGGAGTCTGCGCTTCATGGCTATGTTCAGTACCCTGAAACTGCTTCATGCGAGCGAGCATCTGATCACGGTGGCTATTTTTAGGGAGCATACCGGCAACAGCGAGCTTGAGTGGTTCAAATGGTTTCTTTGTACGGAGATCACCGAGAGTGATAGTCGTGAGTCCACCCATATATTGTGAATGTGTGTGGTATTCTTTTTGTGATTCCTTACGACCAGTTGTTTTGATCTTTTCGATATTGGTCACGATGACAAAATCACCATTATCAATATGAGCTGAATAAGTATGCTTGTCCTTTCCGGAGAGTTTGCGAGCGATGAGCTGAGCAAGTCTACCGAGAGTGAGGCCATTTGCATCAATGAGGTACCATTTACGGTCTGTAGTATTTGGGAAAAGTGTTTTCATAGAGAGACTAAAATTAGACAACAAGTTCGAGGTTAACAAGCATGCTCGCATCACCAGCACGATACTTGAGTGGAGTCACACGAGTGAAACCAGACGTTTTCTTTGTTGCTTTTGCGTGATCCATCGCTGCACGACAGGCTACTTCTGTATAGAGAGAGGCTTGGAGAGCACGAATAGTATTCATTGTATCTTTTTCTTGAGCTACTTTGATGAGCTTGTGTACGAGAGGAGTGACAGCACGAGCTCTCTTTTGAGTCGTCGCTACTTTTCCGTGAATAAAGAGGCTGCCCGCGAGATTTCGGAGGAGAGCATCTCGGTGATTGACGTCTTTGCCATTGAG
>CAZLKD010000046.1:4718-7202 GCA_964560015.1 uncultured Candidatus Peribacteria bacterium | reverse complement strand
ATACGAGAGATGAATATGCTGATACAAGATTTGCTCCAGCTCTTGCAGCTTCTCTTCCAGTTTCCCATCGTTCAGATTGGCTTTTGCCTGTACCGAGTCATCCGAGTGCTATGATTGTTTTGTCTGGTCAAGCAATATTGCGTACAGTTTTTACTGTCCGTATCATTTCTGGTAAGATTAGCTTTCCACTTAGACCACCCTTGTTGGCACCAATGATGGTTTGATCTTTGAGTCATTGGTTAGGGGAAGTATTTATACAGGTATACCCAGCGACTAAATCGCTTGTTGCATTTATCACGCGTTTCAGTGCGGCATCATCGAGGTGGGGAGGGAGCTTGAGTGTCACAGATACGTTAGTTCTTCCAATTTCTCGTAGACCCTCATGTATGGCTTTTAGTGTGTTTGTTAGAGATTCGAGACTTTCTCATTCAAAAGCTGCTTTCCCACTTGTGGATCCTACATTCGGACAGCTCCCATTATAATCTAATACTGATACATTTGGTCAGAGAATTATTGCGAGTTTTTTTGCTTCCTCTGGTTTCTTCTCCATAGGTGTGGCGGGGTCATTCGCAATATTGGCAATAAGAGGAGGATGATGTATTCCGAGAATTTCTCTTTCAAATCTGATTTGAGCTGCCCAGAGCTCAGCACCAGAATTATTGAGACCCATAAAATTCACTATTCCTTCATTTTCTTCATCTACAAATAGGCGAGGTTGTGGATTGCCTGGACGTGCCTCAGGCGTTATGCCCCCAAGTGTCACTGCTCCGATTGGTAGTTTTGCCAATGTGCCGTAAGGTACCATATCATGTCTCTTGAGAAGACCCGCAGCTGTTAAAAAAGGGCTTCAAAACTGCTCTTGTCAGATACTCCATGTACCGTCATTAAATTGCTGCAAGTGATGGCTAAATCTCTCATTACCTAATAAGATTTGTTGTGCTAGTCTCGGAGAGTGCTCAAGTAGTTGAGCGAGTCGAAGTGATTCAGTGTGAGCACTTTCACCATCTTTTTTTAGATTTAATGCGCTACGTATTCAATGATATCCGGCTGTTAGAGCTGACTCTAAAAATGATCATGGGTAGAGTGACATAGCATTTAGATTAAAATTAAGCTGCTTTTTGAGGTACTACCCAGTGTTCTTTCAGGTGTTCAGGTAAGAGTTTTCACCAAGGATTCACCACAACATCATTATGTATGCGATCCGGTATACTAACTCACTCTTGGAAGTCTGAGGGGGTAAAGAGAATAGATCCTGCTCTTTGTTTGAATCGTTCTGTCCATTCAGGTACGCCATTGAAAGCCCTCTGAGCATTTCCTGAGAAAAATTTCTGTACTATTGGATGGTCCATTGTGAAACCCCGAGCTCGAAACCATGCTAAGAGGATTTGTGGTCATTGGTGATTTGGTACACCACCAAACTTTTTTTCTCTTTTTGCCTGTTCAGAATGTGGAGCATGATCAGAACCGTAGAGTATTTGATCTTGGTATTCACCATCCTGCAAGAGTAAACTGATAGCATTTTTGTGTTGGCCAGATAATTTTACAAATGGATGACAGAAACCAAAAATTGCATCTTTGCCTAACATTTCCTGTATTTCAGTTGTGGTGAGAAGGAGATGGTGAGGGGTAATTTCTACAAAAATATTTTTCATTCCTGCTTCCCAGGCTTCTTTTAGTCTTTCTACTGTTAATTTATGAGAAACGTGTGCTACGATGAACTTGAGCTCTGGGTATTTTTCACAGAGGGGTATGACTGTTTTTCAAACAAAACTTGGCTCTGTATCATCATCAACTGTTCCATATTTTTCAATTTTTCATTTTTCTACTGGATCTTCACAGTGTATTGTAATAGAGAGATTTTGTTCTGAACAGAATTTACCAATTTGATCAAATTCTGAATCCTCCTCAAGAGAGAAATCATACATATCTTGTGCTGCTCATCCACTCGTTGTCACGCTTCCTGCGGCATGTGTTGCGGGGTAAATTTTTACTCACACAATATATTTTTTTATCTCTGGATCTGCCAGACAGCTTTTGAGTTCTTCTAAATTTTTCCCATTATAACAAAAATAGAGACCACCATAATTGCTGATGTGTTTCAATTCTTCGATGCGCGATTTTATTTCTACATAAGTGGTAAGTGGTGGCGTCGTATTTGGCATTTCATGAGCCATCATGACACCACTATTTTCGAGGTCGGCAAAAACGTGAGTTGCGTCGAACTCGTATGTTTTTATACCAGTTGGCTTTTGTCGAGAGTGAATATGACTATCGACAACATCTACTGGTACTGATTGTATTTCAGGCATAGTATTTTTGGTTAATACTATCTAATGATACACTATAAAATCATCTGTCAAGTTTATACTTATTCCAGTAATTCCGAAAAGCTCTCCACACTTCTTTCTGCGAGCTCTGTACAGCTATTTTCTGCCTTTCTAAAACGATAATAGTAGGCCGTCTGCGCACCACATTGCTTCGCGC
>CAZLKD010000046.1:3811-4708 GCA_964560015.1 uncultured Candidatus Peribacteria bacterium | reverse complement strand
GTGATGGGTGATGTCGTTTGCGCTGACGATATTGTATCCTTTTTCTACTGATTTTTCATCATGGAGAAAATAAGGAGCGATATTCATCTTCTCGAGTACCCACATGATTCGTCTGATGCCAGAGTTTGATCCGATAGCGACTTTTATGCCTGTTTTTTTGCAATATTCGAGGAAGGGAATGAGTGTCGGATCTGATTCGAGTCATGCTTCCATCAGCGTGTGTTCTATGCTGAGTGTTTCATCGATGAGTTTTTGTTTGTCGAGTTCTATGTTGTATTTTTCTTTGAGCGTACTGCAGACTTGATCGAGTGATTTTGTGAAAAATCCTTCTTTTTCAAAGACGGAGGCACTGAGGGGGAGATGACTCTTTGCGATGAATTGTTCCCAGGTATGACGATAAAAACCGAGACTATTTGCGATGACACCGTCGAAATCAAAGAGCACAGCAGAGTACTTCATAGTTTATTTTCTTATACTCTGAGCGATACACCATTTCGCACGAGATTCGTACCAACTGAAACCTGCGAAAAAGACAGCCACTGGAATCTCTAGATAAAATCCAGCTGCGGTGAGGACGAGGGCGAGCCATCCTCTCCACGATGTGCCTTTCACCCCTATATTGCAGGTTCCCATAGGGGGCCTGATGTGCATCAAAAATTTTTGCAGAGCCCAACCGGCTCCATATCCAAGAAGGAATAAAAAGAAGAGTGTCATGTTTTTATAGTACTCTCTTTTGCTTTTGTATCAAAAGAAATTCTGACAAAAAACTTGGTACTTTGTTCCTTCGGACTATACTTTACCGTATGAAAAAGCTTTTCCTGGTTCCATTTTTGATATTTTGTATCATCCCTTCTCTCAGTTTTGCTGAGAAAAATTTGACAGTTGGTGAGACACTCA
>CAZLKD010000046.1:0-3801 GCA_964560015.1 uncultured Candidatus Peribacteria bacterium | reverse complement strand
GTAAGACTGAAGTTTATGAGTAGAGCACTGATGATGACATTCTTGATTGTTTCCTTGGTCTTGATACTTGTTCCACCGATAATTATCATAATGGAGACATACAATAATACAAAAATGAAAGAGATGTTTATCAAATTTCTGAGCTTTTCCCAAATCTCACTCCAGAAATCAATAGCGTGACCCTCAAATTCAATGGTATTGGGAATCGTACCGGGTTGCGCGCTGCCTTACAAAAAGCTGTTTACTACGGTATGCTCCCAAATTCTACTGTTGAAATGGCTCCTGATCGTGAGATGACAGATCGTGCTTTTTCTCAGCTTCTTCGTCGTCACTTTGGGGTGCGCCTGGCGAGTGATGAGTCATCTCTGACACAGAGTGATTATGATACTTTCATGGTTACCATTCGAGCATCTTTTGCTTATAGATTACTTCGTTTGATGAACGCTCCTGATGAGAATACCACGCAAGCTGAAACTATTCCAGAATCATCCAAACTCTCAAGCGCTAATAACTATTATCTTCTCGAGAAAATCTATTCTGTTTTAAAAGAAAATTATCTCAGAAACGATAAATTCAATGATGCAGAACTTATCTATGGAGCTGCTGAGTGACTCGTGAATGAGCTTGGTGACCAGCATACGAAATTTTTCAGACCTGATGCATCGACTGATTTCCGAAATAGTCTCGATGGAAATATCGTCGGTATTGGTGTCGTCATCGATGTGGACGCACAGTGATCACTCCTGATTACTGATGTTATTCGTCATAGTCCTGCTGACAAAGCGGGCCTCATGGCGGGCGATAAAATCGTAAAAATTGACGAAAATACTGTGACAACAGAAGATGGTATTGCTGATGATATTGGGCGCCTTCGTGGAAAAGTACTCACACAGGTTGAGGTGACAGTTCTCTCTGGTAAAGTGACAAAAACAGTTGCCATTGTCCGTGAAATTATTCATGTTCCTTTGGTCGAAACACAGACTCTTGATACAGCTTATAAGATTATTTTTTGAGAGGTCGCATTTGGAACTGATGTACTCATGAAAGACGCCCTCGAATCCTTCCTCAAAAGTGGTAAAAAACGCCTCATTCTCGACCTTCGAGATAATCCAGGAGGATCTATGGCAGAAACTCGAAATATTCTCAATTATTTCATTGATCAGGGCAATCCTCTCGTCGTTCTCAAGTATCCAAAACTCGAAGTGACAAATTATGCTCTTGAGCGATCTATGACAGATTGGTCTCAGTATGAAATAGTGATTCTTGTCAACGGAGATAGTGCCTCTGCGGCTGAGATTATTGCTTCAAGTCTTCGTGAATATTACCCTCGAAATGTGGTCATCATCTGAGAAACATCGTACGGCAAAGGTACTGTTCAGGAACTCATATCTTTTGATGATAAATCTCTCCTCAAGTATACGATTGCAGAATGGCTCACACCGCGAAATAAAGTCTCTATTGATAAAGTAGGTATCATTCCTGATAAAAAAATAGTCTTTGATAGGCAATACTGGAGAACAAAACGTATTGATACACAGCTTCTTGGTGCTGAGACGTACGAATTTCAAAAATAATTCTCTATTTATTCTGGTGCGCTTTCTTCGTTGGGAGTATTCCTTTGCTGTGCTGGTTCATCTTTTTTTCTTGCGAGAGCATCGAACTCATCGAGTTTTTTTGCGAGAATAGTTCCAGAACGAGACTGCATACTTTTTTTGAGTTCAGCTACTTCATCTCCATCAAAATTTCCAGCATGTATTTGCTCGAGAGAGAGATTTTCGGTGACTATTTGATTCAGAATTATTTGACTCCACATTCGTGCCATTTTTGCTCTATACTGTATAGAAGCTGCAAAGCCCTGAGTATTTTCTATTTCATCTGCTTTTCTGAGAGATGCTTTCATTTGTTCGAAATATTTCTCATATCTTTTTTGTTCTTTTGGTCCATCACCAGGTCATTTGAGAAGTTTTGGTTTAACAAGTCCTAACATGACCGCTGGCATACTACAGTATTCTGCCTCAGGGACATGAGCTTTTATTTTTTTCTCCATACCGTCTTTCATTTGTTCTACATTCTTTTTGTAAATAGAACCAGCTATATCGTTAATTATTTTTTTATTTCATGCAAAACCCATTTGTTTTGCCATGTTTTCAGCTAACTCTGGTATGCTTTCCAAGAAGCCTTGTATTTCATTAAATATCCCATCTCATTTTTTTGAATCTGCTCCACTACCAAATTGTGGTTCCAGATTTGGATCCAGGTAGTTGTCCCAATTAATCCAGGCAATTGGATATCAGTTCTCAAATCCTTTTCTGAATCTAAAGTGATCTCCAGCATAATATCATTTACTGCGATCTATCACCTGTAGAATCACCGTGCGTATCTGATAATCGCTGGTAATATGCCTTTATAGTTGATTGTTTTTCTCGTAATCTTTGATATTGTTTCTTTTTCTCTGGAGGTTGTTTTTCTAATAGATCATTAAAGAGAACAGGATCATTAATCATGAGATTGAGCATCGGATCGCGCATGCCTGAGAGCTTGTGCATGAGCTCTTTTCCATGATCTCTCCAGAAGCTTTCGAAT
Organism: uncultured Candidatus Peribacteria bacterium; assembly: GCA_964560015.1. Lineage (GTDB taxonomy): Bacteria > Patescibacteriota > Gracilibacteria > BD1-5 > JAGOOR01 > JAGOOR01. The sequence goes on along the minus strand of CAZLKD010000046.1, from coordinate 1,218 downwards.
TCCTTCTTCCACTTTTTTGCTCTATCTCCAGAAAGACGATCATGCTGTGCATCACGTGTTAACTTTTCTAATTTTTCTCCGCATTTTTCACTAATAGTATATGCAAAAGCTATACCTGTCTCTCGAAAAATATCTCAAAAATCTTTATTTTGCATAAAGACAAACTGAGGAATATGGTATCCACTTTGAAACTGAGTTTTGATGCTTTCTCTTGTAAATGACATCATTTGTTCCTCTCTTGATCAGAACAAGACTGCACTATACGGCATCGTGCTTTCTGCTGTTGGGTATCATTCAGCCAGCCATAACTCTGTTGCTCCTCAGAATAATTCAGGTATTTTGCCTGATACGGCCGTATTCATCATCCATTCGAGTTTTTCTGCTTTTGTTGTTCTCTGGTTGAGATTTCCTACACCGCCATCAGCGAGGTCTTTGTTTCCGGCCATCATGTATTTTTGAAATCGTCGACCGAGATTTTTTAATAATGGATGCTGAAATTCATTTAATAAATCAAAAATCACATCTGTTTCTGTCATTTTAAAGCCCTCTTTTGTCCATCTTTTTGGCCAATCATGTCCATGAGGAGGCATATGTGGGTATTTCTCTGGATTGCTATGATTTGGATCGAGAGCATGGCAAATGCTATTGTACCAAAACCACCCATGACTCCCATCACTATTTTTATAGTCATTTCCTCATCCGTCTCATGGGTAGAGCTGTCCAAATATTTTCATAGTCGACATCATGGCTGCCATGAATTTTACACTTGGAAAATGTTCTTTTGTCGACCATTTTTTTATTAATCGACCCCGGTGATAACTCCCCATGCCATCGACTTTATTCACGAGTTCATCGAGGTAGGATTGAAAACTTCCATTACCGTCTGCAATCATCAGCGATGGCCACTCCATTTTGTTCATGGCCCAACCAAATATACCGCCTCCAGAGTCGAGTTTCTCCATGGCTAGAGCTGCTGTGATTTTACCAGCAAAAGCATGATCTTTGTGATGTTGTTCTTCCCAGGCCTTAAATGGAGCTTTCCAGAGATCACCATGCATGATAACACCGAGACTATGAGTGTGCATGAGTATATTCCACCAACTCATACTCTTTTTTTCTTCTTTTTTTTGTTTTCTTTCGGCTTTTTTGATGGGTTGATCGAGTTCAAAACTTTGATTATTTTGAAGATACACCCAGAGCATCTCGAGAGACATGGTG
>CAZLKD010000045.1:0-7529 GCA_964560015.1 uncultured Candidatus Peribacteria bacterium | reverse complement strand
GTCCATCAACAATGATTTTTTTACCAACCTTCAGTTCGTCCATGCTTGCCATAAAGATTTTTTAGAGAGTTAAAGCGGTGAGATGATACACAAAATAATAAAAAGGCAAGATATTCCTTGCCTTTTGGTACTGGTCCTCTATACGCTCTCTAGAGCGATATTTTCTCAGGTACTTTTATCCCCTCAAAGAAAGCATCAAACTCATCCTGAAGCATTTCTTGCTTCTTCATGAGGATGGCTGATATTTTCTCGTGAAGTTCCTTTTGTGCTAGTATAATCTTTTTCGCTCGGTCATACGCCTCTGAGAGAAGTTTGCGAACCTTGGTATCTATGAGGTTTTTTGTTTCATCAGAGACGATAACGCCCTCTTCAGTAGCATCCAGGTAGTTACCATCGACAGCACGAGCAGCGACATTCTCAAGACCGATATCACTATCAAACCCATACCGAGTCACCATATTTCGTGCTATATCAGTAGCACGTTCGATGTCTGATGATGCACCAGTAGTGATATATTCTGGGCCAAAAAATATTTCTTCTGCAGCACGTCCACCAAAAAATACAGCGAGCTCATCAAGCATCTTCGCTTTTGTCACATAGGTCTTGTCCTTGTCAGGAAGAAACCATGTTACACCGCCCGCAGAACCACGAGAGATGATAGAGATCTTGTGAACTGGATCAGCATGTTTTGTCATCTTGCCAACGAGGGCATGTCCCACTTCATGGTATGCAGTCAGTTTTTGCTCAAATTCAGTCATCACATGAGATTTTTTGGTATTTCCCATGATGATTTTTTCTATGCTCTGCTGGAGCATGTGTTGAGTGATTTCAGTTGAATTATCGCGACCAGCCAATATAGCTGCCTCATTGAGGAGATTTTCTAGATCGGCACCAGAGAAACCGATAGTAGAGCTGGCTACTTTGCGGAAATTGACGTCTTTTGCCATGGGCTTGTTGCGAGCGTGCACTTCGAGAATAGCGATACGATCCTCGAGATTTGGGAGATGAATAGTCACTTTTCTATCAAATCGTCCTGGGCGGAGAAGTGCTTTATCGAGAACATCAGCACGATTCGTAGCTCCCATGATGATAATATTTGTATCGTTATCAAATCCATCCATTTCTGTGAGAATCTGGTTGAGCGTCTGCTCACGTTCATCATGTCCACCACCAAATCCTGTTGATCGTTTTTTACCAATAGCATCGATTTCATCGATGAATATGATGGCTGGAGCATGTGCTTTTGCTTCAGCGAAGAGGTCTCGTACTCGAGCTGCGCCCACACCGACAAACATTTCTACAAATTCCGAACCGGAGATTGAGAAAAATGGGACACCTGCTTCCCCTGCTACAGCACGAGCCAAGAGCGTCTTACCAGTACCTGGAGGACCGACCATGAGCACTCATCGCGGTATTTTTGCTCCGAGTTTTTTATATTTTCCTGGAGTTTTGAGAAAATCGACAAATTCCTGGAGGTCTTGCTTTTCTTCAGCAGAACCAGCCACATCTGCAAAGAGGATTTTTCCCTTCGCTGGTTCATATCGTTTTGCTTTATTTTTGACAAATCCCATAGGTCCAGCGCCGCCTCCTCACATCATCTTCCCCATGAGGAGGATAAATATACCGATAAAAAGGACTGTTCCGATAATAGTTGGTGCGAGATCTGCCCAAAAATGCATCGAAGTGGTATCTATGATCTTGATACTACTATTCACAGGAGCATCGATATCTATACCGATATCACTGAGTGTGTCATGTGCTGGGAGGGTAGATGTCTCAGTATTGAGCGGTGCAGTATTCGCAAAATCAAATCCCACAGGCGCAGACGGCTCTTGCTGCCCAGCTAGCGTACCAATAACGGTTTGATCTTTTACTTCAACTTTTGAGTATTTAGAAGTTTTATACGACTGTACAAACTCAGAAATAGGGACTTCTTTTGAAGTATCAAAACCTTGTGCAAGATAAAAAATACTGCCTCCAAAAATCAAACAGATAATAAGGAGAGTCAGAAGCGCTGAATATTTCTTTTTTTCTGGTTTTTTTTTGCCTCCGGATTGTCCTGGAGTTCCAGCACTGGAAGTTTCTGATAATTTTTTCTTTTGAGACTGTGTCAGGTCTGTTTTTTTATAAGCCATATTGGAGACAGAATGATGAATAAATTGAGTGCTTGCAGTATATGAAAAACTTTCGATTTGCAAAAACAGAAGAGTCGTTAAAATTCGTGAAATCTCGTAACAATAAATATACAATTATGCAAGCAGTTATCCTCGCTGGTGGTTATGGCACACGACTCTACCCTCTGACCATCAATGCTCCAAAACCCATGATACCGGTAGCTGGGAAGCCCATGATCGAATATCTCATTGATAAAATAACTCATCGGGGAGATATATCTGAGATTTTTATCGTCAGTAATGAAAAATTCTCACACGTATTTACTGAATGGTTAAACGAAAAACCAAATCCAAAAATTACCATTGTCAACGACGGAACAACGTCAAACGAAACACGTCTCTGACCTATAGGGGATCTCGATTTTCTCATGAAAACCTGCAATCTCTCTGAGGACGTCCTCATACTCTGATGAGACAACCTCTTTGAGGACGATCTGTCAGCCGCCCTGGAAACATTCAAGGAAAAAGGCGACACAGTGGTACTCTACGATGTGGGAGATCTAGAACTCGCGAAACAGCTCTGAAATGTCACACTCAATGAAGAAAATAACATCACCGCTTTTGTAGAAAAGCCTGAAGCTCCTTCTTCTACCCTCTGTGCGACAATGGTCTATGCCATCAAAAAAGAGCATCTCAAATACATACCCCTTCTCCTCGAAGAATGAAAGAAAAAAAATGCTGGGGAACTCAAGGCTGGGGAACTCATCGCCTACATCATGAAACATGAGAAAATCTGGGGAGAGACACTCACGGGTAAGTGGTTTGATATTGGCACCCTCGAACAACTCAAAAAGGCAGAAGAGTGGATATATTTGAAAAGGGGCGAAAAATAGGATACAATGCATCTATGAATGCTCAAATCATCAGCGCACTCGATTCTATCGCACTCTTTGTAGGTATTATAGGGGTCATAGTTATCGTGACAGGAGTTATCCACGGTCTTATCAATTTCATGGCTATAGAAATTGGTGCAAAAAGTAAGCATCTCAACCATGACCAGATACGATATAGTCTCGGCATCTACCTCCTCCTCGGTCTCGAATTCCTCATTGCTGCAGATATATTGGAAACAGTTTTCCGACCTACTCTCGAACAACTCAGCATACTGGCTGGCATTGTTGTGATTAGAACTGTATTAAACTACTTTTTAAATAAAGAATTGGAACATATAAAAACCGATATAAAATAAGATACATATGTCTCGTACAAAAAAGCTCAATACAGAAGATCTTCGCAACAAAAAAAATCTCGCTCACATCATCCATGACTGACGTTTTAAAGTAGCTATCTTTTGATCCGCACGGATAAAACCAGAAGATGCTGAATATAGTGCCATCGGTGATTTTGCAAAAAATCTGGCCATAAAAAATTATGACATAGTGACCGGTGGAGGTCCTGGCGCCATGGAAGCCGCCTCAAAATGACACCACATTGCTTGTAGCGGACGGGAAACCTCAGAAGTAATCGGAATAAACATCGAACTCCCCTTTGAACAAGTACCAAACAGATATCTCGATTTTACAGAATCAGAGTCAACATTTGGAGCGAGACTTGATACGTTTATGCTCCTCTCTCATGTTTTCGTCGTCACGCCAGGATGAATCGGAACACTGCTCGAACTCTTCTACACCTGGCAACTCATGCAAGTCGGACATATCTGTCGCGCACCGATTATCCTCGTCGGAAAAGATTACAAAAAACTACAAGAATACATACAGTCTTCGCTCGTAGAAAAATCATTTATCAAGCCAGATGAGGCTGAACTAGCTATCCAAGTAGACTCATACGATGAAGCTCTGAGACTCATCGATGAAGCCTACAAAGCACACGAACAACTCGGAGAAAATGCCTGCGTCAATATCCATCAGTATCTCGCTGGTGCCAGGCATCTCGGACTCATCTAAAAACCGACGCGAGTAGTATCCACTTCACGAAATTTCATAAATTTCCCATCAAAAACAAAGTCCGCATTTCCCACAGGACCGTTACGATTTTTTCGGATAAATATAGTTGTTTTTCCTTTGTTCATATCTGTATCCTGCATTTCTGTGTTGTTGTAGTATTCTTCACGGTAGATCATGAGGACGATATCCGCATCTTGCTCGATAGACCCAGAATCACGGAGATCTGATAATATTGGTTCTTTACTGGCACGGTTCTCGACATTACGTGAGAGTTGAGAGAGCGCAATGATAGGTACACTGAGTTCACGCGCGAGAGACTTCAATCCTCGAGAGATATCAGAGATTTCCTGCACACGATTGTTTGGATTTGTACCATTGATGAGTTGCAGGTAATCGATAACAATCATATCAAGACCTGACTCCATTTTGAGACGTCGGCATTTTGATTTGATCTCGAGGAGATTCATACTCGCAGAATCATCGATAAACATACGCGCCTGAGAAAGCTCCGAGAGAGCATCGCCAATACGTGCAAATTCCTGATCAGAGAGCTCGCCTTTTTGGAGCTTCCATGAATCGATACCCATGGCAGCACAGACCATACGATCAGTCAGTTGCTCCTTGCTCATCTCGAGAGAGAAAATGGCAACATTTTTTTTCTTCGCGACATTTTGAGCGATATTGAGAGCCATCGCGGTCTTACCCATCGATGGACGAGCAGCGAGTATCACGAGGTCTCCTCCGCGCAATCACTGGAGTTTATTGTCGAGATTTTTAAATGTGGTCATGACTCGTGAATCCTCGATCTTTTTTGGATCCTCATGAATACCGGCATATTCCTCGTAGCGAAGATCGAGAATATCTCGGATATGCGTCAGTTTATTTTTGATAAAAGTCTGTGTGATCTGAAACAGTGCTTGTTCAGAACGCTCCAAAAGTATGTTGATTTCCGTGAGCTCATCAAAACCATTTGAGGCAATCGAATTCCCCGTATGTATCAGTCGTCGGAGAACGGCTTTTGCCTTCACAATTTGTGCGTATTCAAACACATGGGCACTCGTCGGTACAGCGATGGTCAGCTCAGCGAGGTAGGCATTGCCACCCACATTATCGAGCTGTCCGAGAGTAGCAAGCGTTTCAGAGACTGTTACAATATCTATCGGTCTATTTTTGTGATACAATTCGATAATTGCAGCGTAGATCAGTCCATTATTGTCATCATAGAAGTCATCCCGGGTCAAGAGATCAGCCACACGTATCACCCCTTCCTTGTCTATCAAAAGAGATCCGAGAAGACTGCGCTCTGACTCAAGAGAAGATGGAGGAACTTTGGAAGACATAGAAAATATTATGAACGATCTGTGAGACGCTTCGTGTCAGGATGTATACCGAGCTTATCTTCTATCTTTGGGAGCCAAACATGCACGACTTCATTGTAGGGATCGAGCTTGCGGAGGATGAGGAAAGTATCATAAGCTTTTTGATCAGAACCAACCTGGAGATGAGAAAGCCCGAGCAACTCATGAGCGCGAATATGCTTTGGCTGTGTCTCTGCGAGTCGGCGTGAGTAAATGAGGGATTCTTCGTATTCATGGAGCTCATACCCGAGTTCAGCCATGGTTTCAAGGAGTTGAGGATTTCTCGGTTCTTTTTCGAGTCATTTTTTGAAGACGTCATACGCGAGATTTTGCTTATGCTGAGCGACGAGGTTATTTCCGAGATAGATATAGAGATCAGCTCGCTTTGGGTCATGATGCAAGATGAGATCGCGGAAGAGGATTTCTGCCTTCTCGTAATCATCCTCCTTTTCATAGAGTTGAGCGAGGAGGATATTGAGATCCTGATTTTGTCGGTCGATCATGAGCCCTTCAATAATTTGTGAACGAGCTTCTTCGTACTCACGGACAACGAGCTTCGCTTGAACGTTTTTAAATATAGCCTGCAGTGCGAGCTTATCCTTTGCTGATATCTTTTTACGGACACCGTTGAGAGAAGTATCAACTCGACGTGTCTGATCATCGACCTTCTTTTGCTCCATAGTATGCTTACGGAGTATTTTGCTACGCTGTTTTTTCTGAAACATCTTGAATTCACGAAAACTCCAAATCTTTGACCAGAGGCCGTGTCCAGTATGAAAAACAATATAACACACTCAGAGAAAAATAAGGACTACTTCTCACCAGATAAGCTCATATGTTAAAAGAAAACCCATAGTAAAATATTAGAGATGGAGATTATTGAGATGTGCTATGCGCTCCTCGAGAGGAGGATGGCTGGCAAAGAGATGGAGAAATCCATTGGTTTTGCCATCGATTTTCATTGCAGCCAGTTTTGGATCACCTGGGATGACGACATTGGTCTCATGTATTCTCTGAAGTGCCTGAAGAGCATGGACCATTTTTGTTTTTCCGACAAAGGTAGCACTCCCCGCATCGGCAGCAAATTCTCGTCGACGAGAATAAGCCATGAGGATAAGCGAGCCGAAGAGGCCGAGCACTATTTCCAGGAGAATCGTGATACCAAAATAGACGAAACCATTACTCCCCTCCCCGTCGCGACGCCCAGCCAGAGAGATAACCTGTGCTATAGCTCGAGAGAGGAAAATGACAAAGGCATTGATGATACCCTGGAGAAGAGTCATCGTTACCATGTCACCATTGAGAATATGTGTCATTTCGTGACCAATAACCCCCTCGATTTCCTCATCTCGCATTGCATGAAGAAGCCCGCTCGAAGCGGCAACGAGAGATGAATTTTTGGTAGCACCTGTAGCAAAAGCATTGACCTCAGGGGAATCATATATTCCAACTTCTGGGACAGTGATACCATTTTGCTGAGCGATACGTTCAACCGTCTTATAGACAATTTGTTCATCAGGAGTGCAGGATACGAGATTCGCGAGCGTGATGAGCTTCATGCGATAAAATCGCTTTGCCATCCATTTGGACATAAAAAGCGAGACAATAGCTCAGAAAAATCCGTAGAAAAGAGCAAAAATGGCAAGAGAGGTCCAATTTGTATGCAAAGTCCCCGTGATATCTATACCAAAAAATCTCTCAATCAGTCCGAGAACAATGGTTCCCATCACGATAATCGCGATATTGGTGAGTACAAAGAGAAAAATACGTCGTATCATAGACCCAGATTATACAGAACTTAGGAAACTCGCAAGTCAGATACTTGTATCTCTGAAACTCTCCCTACAATCAGGAGTTATGAGCCTCTTTGAGACAACATATACCTATTTTCAAAAACTTTCCCTCCTCCCCCGCCAATCGAGGCATGAGCACGATGTCAGGAATTGGCTTATTTCATGGGCAAAATCCCACCACTGGGAATACCAAGAAGACACCATCGGAAATCTCCTCATTGTAGCCACAACACGCAACCATCAACAATCAACAATCAACGAAAAACTGTGCCTCCAGGCTCATATGGATATGGTTTGTGT
>CAZLKD010000044.1:0-7593 GCA_964560015.1 uncultured Candidatus Peribacteria bacterium | reverse complement strand
TTTAGTCGCATCATCGCGGGAGAAATCCCTTCATACAAAATCTACGAAGACGAAAAATTGTATGCCTTTTTGGATATTAATCCCGTCCAGCTCGGACATGTTCTCGTAGTGCCAAAAGAAGAAATCGGTGATATCCTCAATATGGACGATAGCATACTCTCCTATCTCATGGTAACTGCAAAAAATATCATCGCTCCCGCGATAAAACAGGCAACTAATTGTGTACGTGTATGATTTCTCGTAGAATGACTCTGAGTCAGCGATCATATGCATCTCCATCTCATACCACTACAGAACATTGGCGATCTCAATCCCGAAAAAGCACATACAGAAACGTCTGAAAATATGGTAGCCATAGCAGAAAAAATCCACACCTTTCTCCCTGCATAATATGAAAAAACTTCTCCTCATTTTCGTCGGTATTTTTCTCCTGGGTGCCACCGCACAAATCTTTCTCGAATTTATGGGAGGAATTCCTGGAGCTGTTCGTGCTGGGGAATCGTTTTGGTTTGAGAAACAGGCTATCAAAAAACACGACCCTGGACAGTGCGCAAAAATAGGTAATTATCTGGGGTCATGAAGAAGTGAATATCTCCGTGAAAAATGCCTCGCAAATTATGCACCACATATCAATACCCGCTATGACTGCGGAACACATGAGTTTATCACAAAACACCGCGGAGAGGTATTGAGCCTGGCAGAATACTATCGTCAGGACTGCCTCATAAATCACTACAAACATATGCTCGGAAATACCCTCACAGTTCAGTGGCTACCGAAAACCTGTAGTGACTTTTCAGAAAAACTCATCCTCCTCAGTTATTCTCTCAAAGAAAGTATGGAGTTAAACGACGGACAAAATATTGATGAGACAAATTTCTTGAGTAAAGCCGATCAGATGTCTATTGAACAATGTGAAAGCACCCTCGATACAAGGAAAATATATGCTTTTCTCCGATCCGAATTACCTCTTGCAGAAGAAAGTGCCTACGTCGAGCTCCAGAAAAAGAAAACAAACACTCAATAAGCTTTTTGATGTCATTCTGAGCCCAGCACCACTTTGTATATCAAAGTGGTGCTGGGCGTGAGAATCCAAGTCCGTATGAAATAGTAGGTTTTCGTATTATTTAATTCTGTACATCCCGCCACTGCTCGTGATAAAGCCATCTATTTCCATCATCGCGAGAGCATGGACGATGGTAGTCGTATCGTGTTGAAGCCTCTCGGAGAGCACATCTATACTGAGACTATCCATGCACAGCATCTCATAGAGGATCTCCTGAAGTGGGTCAGAAAAATCTGGTTTTTGTGACAATAGAGACATTTGTTTGTCGACGATTTGATATTCAGAGAGGATATCCTCTGAAGAAGTGATCAATTTACCGAGACCATCGCGGATCAGACGATTGCTCCCGAGAGCACCCGTCCGTGTGATATCAGCTGGGATGACAAAAACATCTCGATTTGCCTCGACAGCCAGTCGTGCGGTGATAAGTGTGCCTGAATCTTCCCCAGCTTCTGCGATGAGTGTCCCTCGCGACATACCAGCCACGACAGCATTGCGAATCGGGAAATTAAATGGCTCAGCAGGAGTACCGAGCGGAAACTGCGAAATAATCCCACCGCCCTGCGCCAAAATATCATCAAATAAGCGACGATTTGATGGTGGGTAGTCCACATCTATGCCCGCACCAAAAACAGCAGCCGTATACCCCTTATTTTTGAGAGTAATAGTATGAGCCACACTATCGATACCGTAGGCGCCTCAGCTGATGACACCATACCCTGCTCGGATCAAATCTGGGATAATCTTTTCGAGAGAAGATTCTGCGTATTGTGAATGTCGACGAGATCCCACAATAGAGATCAGTGCATCATGTGGTGGACATGCTCACCGGACATAGAGTATCATCGGACAATCTGGGAGTTCTCGGAGCAAAGAAGGAAACCCTTCATCATCTCTATGAATCACATGTATATGCAGTTTTTGAAGAGTATGTTCGACATCTTCGACAAGTTTTTGTGTCTTTTTGTCTACAATGCGGGTAGCACTGTCGAAGGTTACGCCAGCCTCAACCAACTGGGAAACGCTGAGGGTTTGGAAATATTTTTCTGCTGTTTCAGGGGCTATATCTCGGAGTTTCCGCTGGGTGATGCCGAGACTATGGAGCAGTGCAAAATAAAAATTTTTCATTTGCCTGATGGTAATGGTAAATTAATTTTTTAGCTGGCACATAAACCTCTGGCAGCCTCCTGTTTGGTCAGCCCAATCAGCGAGGCGAAATGCGACCGTATAGAGTTCTTTTTTGGTAATAATACGATTCCAGCCAAACTGAGCCCACGGCTTCACAGTGATACCATTTTCATAAGCCACTTGGTGCACGACACGCATCCAGGCAGCTATCTGGGTCGTCTCTGGAGCGAGACATACTGAACGCATCAGGAGAGTATAGGCTTCTATACGGGTGACGTTTTGATTGGCATCCAGGTGTGCATTTTGTGAAAGTATATTATTGGCAATTCCTGTCTGAATGATGGCAATCTGATCGTGATTATTCGCAGTAGTTTTTATATCAGAATATGTCCCCGCATAATCAGTGTATGGTAGTAGATTTGTGCGCAACATGCCTACCGCTATCTCGACTGCCTCATAACGCGACATCGTATCGTTCTCTTTTTTTGCCCCTGTCTCTTGCAGGATATCTTCACAGACCATGTTTTTTTCAAAATCTTCCATGCCTGTTGGGGCAATCTTGAGCGGACATTTACGGAAAAAATGTGGTGATTTGAAGAGACAAATTCCTGGCGTATTATCAACTACTTTATCAGATCAAAAGAGTGCCATGATGGTTGTGTTGATCACGGAAACTGAATTACCTTTGAGATTATTGACGTAGAGATTGGTGCCAACGAGCGTGGATGAAATCGGTCATGCACCAACTTTGATAGTTTTTGTGACCTTGTTTGTGAGAGTATCAATGATAGACACTGAGTTGCCGGTTGAATTATTGACGTAGAGATTGGTGCCAACGAGCGTGGATGAAATCGGTCATGCACCAACTTTGATAGTTTTTGTGATTGTATTATCGAGGGTATCGATGACTGAGACTGAATTTCCCGTCATGTTATTGACGTAGAGATTGGTGCCGACAACAGTACCTGAGACGACACCATTGCTGACGATGATATTATCAGAAAAAGTATCCTTTGGGCCATTGATAACCGAGATGGAGCTACCTCCCGCATGATAGATATATATTTGTTGTTTGACAGCCGTCCCCCCTGTCGGAGGCCCAGATACTGAAAGCATTTTTTTGAGACTATTGGTCTTTTGATCGATGATACTCACACTTGAACTTCCGACATTGAGAACATACACCCTCCCCCCTGCGACGATAACAGAAGATGGCTCTAGGGCGCCATCACCGAGACTCGGGTTTGTGCGGAAAACGTTGTTTACTGTATCGATGACTGAGACAGTATTGCTACCAATATTGGTCACATACACAGCATTTGTACCTATTTCTAAATAGTTCGGATGGATTCCAACTGGAATAGTACCTATCACCATTTGTTTTATAGCATCTATCACAGAAAGCGTGCCATCATCATAATTGCTCACATAAATTTTTTTATTGGAAAGCGCGAGAGAGGTCGGATTTTTACCAACGGGAATAGTCGTGAGTACCGCGAGATTCTTCGTGCTGATCACAGAGACAGTACCGCCTCCATTGAGGACAAAGAGTTTGTTATCATACCATACAGCGTCTCTCGGAGACTCACCAACAGGTATTGTCGCGTCATCAGCGAAGACAAGCCCCCCGATAAAGAGGACAAGTAAACTACAGAATATACGATAGATGACGAGCATGGAAGTGCTCTCAATAGTAATTCTCTCCTCCTGAAAAGCAATCGTCCGCAGAGGAAAAAACTATCGTAATCCTTGGATTTCGTTTTGATACATATCTTTTCACGCAGGATTTTTCTCGAGAGCCTTTTGCCAGTAAGTGATAGCCTCTGTCTTGCGCCCGACACTAGCGAGGTACGTCGCGTAGAGAGTGATGAGGTCTATATCTTCTTTTGTTGATTTGAGCCCTTCGAGATAGACATCATTGATGAGATTCGCGTTACCCTTGTAGAGTTCTTGGGAGAGCTGTATCTTTGTTTGCCAAAAATTTGGTACATCGGGAGCTTGTTTGATGGCGTCATCGAGGTATTGAAGAGCATCTCCTTTTGCTCCCATCAGGTAGAGAAGCAGAGCATATGCATGGAGGATGTGTGCATCGTTTTTAGCGAGAAGTGCCTGCTCGAGGGCTTTTTTTGCCTCCTTGTAATGACCGAGCGCTTCTTCATCACCTGCGAGATTGAAATAATTGTTCACCTTATCATCTGTCGGTGTGTCTTTGGTAAAAGCAGCAATAGTTTTTTTCGTGGCTGCTATCCGTGTATCAAATATTTTCTGTGATGCAGGATCGACCGTCACAGTCCTATCATGCAACTGGGCATTTTCGTAGGGAACAAAGGTGACGACGGGCTGTTTTTTCTGAAAGTAAAAATATCCTGCTCCGAGAAGGGCGAGGACGAGGAGGGTGAGAAGAAGTTTTTTCATATGAGAGAAGTATAGCTTTTTGCCTCCAAATTCAAGATGAAAGAGTGGCAAAAATTATTCTTCGTACCCGTCATTCCAGCCAAGCAACGGAAATTTTATAATTACATGCGCGAACCTGCCTGCCGGTAGGCAGGGTGGAATCTTAAAATCTCCTACACTATATCATCATATAAATCTCTCCATTCTGGGTTATCTCTTTGTATTAGAAGCATCTTCTTTTCTCTACTCCCGGCTTTGAGTTGTTTTTCCCGTACTATGGCTCCCTCTATAGTGTCATACATCTCATAATAAACGAGCAATATACAATCGTATCTGTCTGTGAAACTCTTTTTATTGATGTGATTCTTGTGTTGCCAGATCCTTCCTATTAAATTGCTGGTCACTCATATGTAGAGTGTACCATTTTTACCGCTCGCCATGATGTAAACATATCACTTTTTGTCTCTCATACATCTATTATAGAAAAATATTTTGTTTTCAAGTTATGGATTGCTTCACTCCGTTCGCAATGACGGGAGCGTGTCATCGCGAGGAATGAAATGACGTGGCGATCCATGGTTCTGATTTTGGAATATGGATTGCTTCACTCCGTTCGCAATGACAGGGAATGGATTGCTTCGTCGCTGTGCTTCTCGCAATGACCCACAAAAAACCCCATCCTTTCGGACGGGGTTTTTGTGAACTTTTTATAGAAGTCTAACTATGCTTTCAAAGTAAAGATTACTCTGATTACATTCCAATCTGTGAGACGTTGAAGTCATCAAAGATCTTGTATCCATTCGCCCAATCAGCAGATGAAGTTGCATTCTCAGCAGTTGCATGAGGATTTGCGCTTACATCAGACCAGATGAGGTTCTGAACAGTACCTGAACCTGTCGCAGCAGCAGCAGTGTGAAGACCCCAGATAGTAGTAGCCGTAGCTGTACCATTGACGTAGACACTTGTACTATTGTGAGAAGTATCAGCTTGGAAAGAGAATCCAACTGAGTCAGTAGGAGTAGTAGCAGCATCGATAACGTTGAAGCCCTGTGGAGTACCACGGAGAGTCAATGTACGAGTAGCACCAGCACCAATAGAGAGTTCTTTACCAGCATCCCAAGATACGATAACATAAGTGTCACCAGTACCTACAGAATAACTGACACCTGTTGTAGACTCAGCAGAAACACCTGCCTGGCTTTGGATAGTAACATCAGAAGAAGTAATATCAGAACCGTCGAGGAGAAGCTTCATAGATTCAACTTCGAGAGTGTCATCATTACCACCACCAGATACACCATCGTATGCACCATCGTTCCATGTAACTGGGAGACGGAGTTGTTTGACAACGACACCGTTTGCAGAAACAGTAGAAGAAGGAGCAGTAATAGTGAGCTTCAAGAGGTCACGAGCAGTACCATTGACGAGTTTTGTTGTAGTATCAACAGCAACTTGAGCAACAGTAGGAACAGCTTTGTAGACATAGAGAGCATTACCAGCACGATCTGTAGCTTCATTAGCTTCTACACCCTGTGAATCTGCGTATTTCACATTATCAAGGGTAAGAGCAGCATTTGACTGAGATGTACCGTAGCCAGTACCAATAGTGTTAAGCGTGAGCTTAGCAGTGAGGACTTTGACTGTGTTTGCAGGGACTGAGACGTTGAGTCCTGTGATGAGAGCAGCAGTGTTTGAAGACTGATTGAAGCTCAACGCATTACCAACCGGTGTAGCACCATCATAGAGCTGTACATTGATAATTGCAGAAGAAATCGCAGCCGAACCGACTTTGACAGTTACTTCTTTGATTGTGTATGACTCATTTGTCGCAGTAAACTTGTATGCAGCAGCAGTAACAACTTGGTTACCAGAGACAGCACGAGCTACTGGAGATGATCCATCAACAGAAGTTGCAAATGTACCTGTACCATATGTCATAGTCTGACCAGGTATGAGACCAGAAGTAGTAGAAGTAGCAGAAGCGAGCGTAGTGTATGCTACGTTTACAGATGTTGTACCTGTATCTGCTGTTCCATCACCGTCTGTAGCACCAGAAGCCACGTCAGCATAGACTTCAACTGATACTGTTTGACCAGCAGCGAGATTGAGGTTTGTAGAGAAGACGTTTGATGTAGCATCAACAGTTGATTTAACTGGAGATGTGTATGATCCGACCTTGATGTACATGTTTGTGAGATCAGTAGCTGGAGCAAATGCATCCGTAGGTGCAGTTCCTCCTGTATCGCTAGGATCTACAGTAACACTTGTGATGTTTGAACCTTCAGATGTGCTAGCCTGGACATTGAATTTACCAATGAGGAGAGCAGTCTTTGGGGCAACCTGTGTAGAGTTTGCTGTAGATGTATCCTTTGCTACAGTCAATGAACCTGTTTTAACTGTGAGCTGATTACCAGTCACAACAGCAGCAGGGTAAGAACCGTAACCGAGAGATGTCATTCTCTGAACGTTTGTAGAACCAACTACAATACGAGCAGTGAGGGTGTCATTTGCAGTGACTTCATTTGTACCATTGTTATCATAGAGATCACCACGGATTTCGAGAATACGTGTTGTACCAGGAGTAACGATAAATGATGAACCAAATGTGAAGTTTGTGTAAGCAGGAGTAGAAGTAGTTGCATTGATAGCAGCAGTAGAACCGATCTGAGCACCATCAAGGAAGAGGGCACCATTTCGGAGAGCGTATGCAGCTTCAGAGTTACCTTCGACAACAGCAACAGAGAGGTTTTCAACCTTCATATTTTCACCGTAGGCCTTAACTTCGTAACGAGCAAGGACAACATTTGAAGCATCTTTGACGACGTCTCCAGAAGTTGAATTTGTTGACTTCACGAAAGTAAGAGAACCAGAGTCGATTGTCTGCGTTCCAGTAGAACGAGCAGAGAATGAAGCGCTCGCAGCAGTAGCGAGAACAGCAACCTGGTATTGGTCATCGACGAACATAGCATCACTTGCCTGACGGAGAGAGAAGCTAAAGTTTCGGC
>CAZLKD010000043.1:0-7666 GCA_964560015.1 uncultured Candidatus Peribacteria bacterium | reverse complement strand
TTTTACAGATAAAAAAACCATTGTCGTAGATGGTTATATGCCGCGATTCTGGATTGGAAACGAGGTAGGGGATTCGCGTAAAACCAGTTATGGTGAGTTTGTTTTTTCGTAAAAACGAATCATAAAATTCTGAAACACCCATTTCAAATGACTTTTCTCTGGGCTGTCCAAGGTGGTTTGTGCGTCTGATATTGTTCATATCCCAAGAGCGTGTCCATATGGGGAAGGGGAGACTGATGATCAGAGTGCCATTGTCTTCCAAATTTTTCATTGCTTGTTCTATGATGTTTTGAGGATCTGTACAGACATCCAGCACATTAAATATCGTGACCATATCGTAGAGTTTCTCGTCATGGTTTTTGAGAACAGTGTAACCTCTTTTTCTCAGTATTTTTTGAAAAGAAAGAGAGGGCTCTATACAGGTAATCTCTGCTGTATATGGTGAAAATGCTGCCGTTATAGAACCATTTCATGCCCCGATATCGAGCAGTGTTTTGTTTTTCTTTTTTGTGATGTATTTTCTCACAAAATCTTCATCTAAGAGGAATGTCTGATAGCCCAATATCCCCATAATATTGTAATGACTGAGCCCTATGACGTGCATGAGGACAAAGATCATGAATTTGATCTGATACCATGGAGTCTTTTGTTCCAGAAAAAGGCTTGTTTGTGGTGATTTTTCTGAGAGAAAAAATACCCGTCGTAACTCGGGGTCAAGTTTGTCTCTGTTGCAGGCGTAGCGCAATTTTCCCATATTCTTGAGTATTATCTTTTTGTAATTATGTCAATCTATCAGACCATTTTTCTCGTCAAGTCATTTCCCTTTGAGGAATTTCTAACGAGGATATACTGTATGTACTTATTTCATAACCTCTTTCTTTTATGGAACCACAGATTATTCTACGGATAGACCCGAGTGTTGAGTACGATCGCGAGGTTATAGAACGAGAAGTCACGAAGTCTATGGGCATGGTTGACTCATATTTGAAAAAATTTGATAAACCTGATGTGGAAGTGAGAATAGAAGTTTTTATCAAGAAAAATGTCGATAATTCGTTCCATGGTGAACTCCACGCCAATGCCAATGGCAGAATAATAGTATTCAAGCGAGAAGAATTTATGGATCTCCATGATCTCATCCACCACGCTTTTCAACACCTCAAAGAGCAACTTGCTGCCAAATAATGGTTTATTTATAACAAAAAATGCGACAACCATTTAAAAAATCGCTTTCTGCGGTAAAAACTGAATGAGCCCATGGATGAAGTGGTTCCCGAAAACTTATCCTATCTTCTCTGGATGATATTTCATGAAATCTTGAAGCAATGACTCAAGGTTTTTTGCCAGTTTGACATGTTTTTGATTGGCATTTACATGATAGGATAGATGAGTTTTTTTTGGTGACTCAAGGCTCGGGGAGGATTGAATTTCGAGCGAGTGTCATTGATTATAAAAAGGACGATTTAATATATATCCCTGCTAATATTGAACATAGAATTATTGCAGAATGACAAGAAGAGAATCAGTTTTATTTTATACGAGTGAAGAATGCCAATGCAGACAATTAAAGGAAAGAGACTTGAATTACTCCACCCTCAGCAACCAGAGGATCTCGTTGAAACACTTCTTTCGCTCCGAAATGTTGGACGTGAGGTTTTTGACGATATCCTGCATGATCCGTGCCTGCTCCCTGATATAGAAAAAGTGCTTGAGAGAGTACGTCTTGCACGAGAAAGGCATGAGCGAGTGATGATATTTGGAGATTATGATGTAGATGGTGTCTCTTCGACGGCAGCACTCTTTCTCTTCCTCCGTGATGAATTGGAGTTGGATGTGTCCTATCGTTTGCCACATCGTGTCCACGACGGGTATGGCATCAAGTCTTATCATATGGACGATATAGCTCAAACAGGCACAAAACTGATTATCACGGTAGATTGCGGAACAAAAGATAGAGAGTCTATTGAATACGCGCAGACTCTTGGCATGGATGTGATTGTGACAGACCATCATTCTTGCCCGCAGGTACTTCCTCAGTGTATCGCTGTCGTGAACCCGCAACGCTCTGATTCACGCTATCCTTTTCGGGGGCTGTCTGGCTCTGGTGTCGTATGGAAAATCATTCATGCCTTGTCTGATTTCTTTTTCCCTGAGAAAACTGAGGAAATGCTTCGAAAATATGTAGATATTGTCTCACTCGGGACAGTTGCGGATTGTATGCCGATGATTGATGAAAATCGTACCATTGTCCGTCGAGGCGTGCTCCAGTCTCAGAAGTCTCATCATCCATTTTTTCAAACTTTTGTTGATACCCTCAAGCGCCCTATCCTGACAGAAGAGGATATCGGATTTTTTGTGTGACCACTTCTCAATGCTGGTGGAAGAATCACCACGCCCTATCAGAGTCTTGCGACACTGCTCGCAGGATCTCTGGATTCATTTGCTCACATCCAGGAACTAATAGGCGTTAATGAGATACGCAAGAGTAAGTCTCGTGAAGCATTTGAGAGAGCACTTGCAACAGTCGATAATTCTGCCCCTATTCTGGTGTATATTGATGAACATCTCGAGCATGGTATCCTCTGACTCGTAGCGGCAAAACTAACAGAATTGTATCACAAACCGAGCGCTGTGTTTACACTCCACGAGGGAAGCTATGTTGGTTCTCTGAGAGCTCCTCTCGGTATTGATCTCGTTCGCATACTTGATGCGTCGGCTGCGTATCTCGCTCGTTATGGTGGGCATGCAGGTGCGGCGGGTTGCACTATTCGTGCAGAGGATATTGATGGCGCTCGAAGTGCCCTCGTTATGGCAACAGAGCAACTCTATAGCGGACATGATGCTACACCAGTCATCCGTGTTGATACTGTTCTCGATATTAGACAGATACATCTCGGTATGATTACCGCTCTCAACAGTATGCGCCCATTTGGACAGTGATTTTCTGCGCCTCTTTTTCTACTCCCAAACATATCGGCACCTATTGTACCACTGGGGCAAACGGGGGAGCATGTTCGCTGGGATATACCTGGAGTGGAAGTAGTAGGATTTCGTATGGGAGAATATAGCGAGGCTCTTCAATGAGGCTCTGTTCACCTCATAGGTACTCTGAAGACTCATACCTGGCGTGATGCAGTGACGCCACAATTTCATGTTATTGATGCTATATTGTCTTCGGGAGAACCCTTCTCGCTATAGATCCTCCGAGCTCGATCAAGAGGAGGTAGAGTGGCACTCAGAGAAAAAATCCAGCTATACCCATGATGTGCTCAGAGATAAAGAGAATGATAAAAATGATTGGCGCAGGAATATTGAGAGACTTACCAACGAGCCGTGGATTGAGGAAATATCATTCAATCATGTGGATAAAAGCAAGCATGATAATAATCGTGACCACTATGCTCCACCCGGTATATGTCGATATACCAGCAAAAAGTATAGGTATGCCACCGATAAATATTCACAGGATAGGGATGAAGCTCGTCAAAAAAGTGATACATCCGAGTGCGAGGAGGTATGGAAAGAGTGATGGTGCAGAGGGCGATATTTGCCCATAGACAATACCTACGATGATCAATACAGCAATTGTCAGAATCGTGTTGACGAGTGCTATCTGTGATTGTGCCTGAAACACAAGGCCGAAGCTACGTACGATTTTCTCGAAAATGATACGGAGATCATTGTAGAAAAAAGCAAAAGGTCACTTCTTCAATTGTGCGAAATATTTCTGGACTTTCTCATACTCGAGGAGCCAGACGTAGCTCAATATGTAGGCAAAAAGTACCTGGAAAAATATGCTTCCTATGTGGAAAAACTGCTCAAGAATTGTCTTGGTATCAGTGCTCGGAGATATGATATTGATGAGATCGCCAACTTGGTAGGAGAGTGACTGCCACTGGCCGAGTGTTTTTTTGATATCATCGATACCCATATCGATAGAGAGTTTCTGGGACAGCGACTGGAGCAAATCAATCAGATCTGAGATGAGTGCTGGTCCTATATCTCGCACAGCAAAGATAAGTATCAGTGCAAACACGGCATAAAAAATCGTGATGAGTACTTTTTCTCTTGTTATCCAAGTGAGGAAATTTTTCACTTTTTTTGGATATTTCAGTGCATGTTTTCGGATAGTATTTCTACACCATTGAGAGCTTGTCTGGAAGAGGTATCCACAGAGAAATGCCGTGAGGAAGAATATGACAAAATCCTTGCTCATATAGAGGATTGCTACTATACCGACAGCAGAGAAAATATGTTCTCCGAATCGTCGTGTAAAGATATGTTTTTGGAAAAATTCTTTCATAGACACAAATTATAGAGAACTATTCAAAAATAGCACGAGCAAGGTCTATACTGTCTGTCTGGACTTCTCATGGAGTTGTGTCTCAAAGAGTCACTATGCTGATTTTTTCTGCTCAAAAAACCTGTGCTGCTTGAGTGAGAATTGGGTGTGTATTTGACTCTTCACATCGTGTCTTTCCAAACGCTGTCGTAGTAATGGTAATTGTATTTTCATGATGAGTAATAGTCGCTGTTCGTAGGAGCGGGAGGAGAGTCGTTTTGACACCAAGTTCTTGTATTTTTTTGAGAAAATTTTCAGCCGAAAATCCAGTTGTTATATCTTCACTTACTTCTTCACTGGTTATAGTAGAGACTTCATGCGCGGGTTCTGGCAGGCCTTTATCTCATACTGGGAGCTCATGCGTTGGCATCGGTAAATCCTTCACTTGCTCATCAGTTTTTTCTATTTCATCTTTTTGAGGAGGTGTCGGGATATTTTCTACTGGTTCAACGGGGGGTATTTTTTTTGAGGGCACGACAGCATCTCTGATCCTCTCGTAGAGAGCCATGCGGAGGATGTCCATCGGTACAGCGACTTGTTTGCACTGGATAAAGATGTTAGTGAACAGGTCAAATATATCTCGGTATATTGGAAATGTTTTGTTCTCAAAAGCTTCACTGATATTATCGACTATCCATTCAGTCATCTGTGCTGAAAACTGTCGAACATCAGCTGATTCTGCTTCTAGTGTGTCAATAATTTCTTGGATATCTACACTTTTCCCATTTTTTATAGCTTCAAATGTTTTCCTCAGGAATGCATGATTGACGAGATGGAGAGCTGCCTCGACATTGGTTGTTTGTACTGATTTTTCGAAGATGCATTTTTCGAGCATAGTCAGGGAGTCTCGGAGGCTTCCTCGTGAGCGATGGATGATCATATTGAGAGCCTCTTCTTCGTACGTGATACCTTCTTGTGTACAAATTTTCTGAAGGAGCGCTCGCATGTCAGTTTCTCCGATTTTTGTCAGGTCGAAGCGGATAACACGAGAGAGAATGGTATCAGGAATTTTGTGGATTTCTGTCGTGGCAAGGAGAAAAATTGCGTGCGCTGGTGGTTCCTCGAGGGTCTTCAAAAGAGCATTAAAAGCACCCTTTGAGAGCATATGTACTTCATCGATAATATAGACTTTGTATTTTCCTTGTGTTGGCGTGAATTTGGCATGATCGATGACCTCGCGGATATTGTCCACGCCAGTATAACTCGCTGCATCGATTTCTACGACATCAATCATTTTCCCACCATCGTATGATTCACAATTTGCACAAGTGTGGCAAGGATTTCCCTCGGCTGTGATATTGGTACAGTTGATTCCTTCGGCGAATATACGAGCAAGGGTTGTTTTACCAATTCCATGGAACCCAAAAAAGATATAGCCATGATGAAATGTCCGTGTTTTGCACGAATTGGCGAGGACTTTTTTGACGAAATCCTGTCCGACAACATCAGAGAAGTTTTTTGGGCGATAGGACTGGTAGAGGGACATGGGTAACTTTTTAGCTTAGAATAGGCCTATTTTACCGAGATATTCTCTGTTGCAAGAGATTTTATTGAATATTTTATTGAGAGATTTGTTCCGCTCAGTCTGGACCGCTCAGATATACTTTATTATTCTCTGGCTTGATTCGAAACTCACAAATCTCTGTTACTTGTTCCTTGCTGGCTATGATTAAAATTCATTCATTACAGGCTTCTAGAGTTCTTTTGACTAAACCTGATACATTTGACCGGTTTTGCATATTAATTTGTGTTCGAACATCTCTAATTCTTAGAGTATGAGATTTTTCTATTATCTCCTGTGGAAGCCCCAGATTTGTATTTTTTCATCCGAGCTCTATCCATATTCACGATTCAATCTTTCCTTGGAAAAGTGCCTGCAAGAATTTGAATGTGATTTTTTGTCTTGTTCCTTCGTCCTCTTTTCTGAACCATTCGTCAACATGACTTTTTACTATTTGTACAAATTCTCTCCCAAAGACTTCTTGGAGATCCACAAAAGGGAGTATGGCTCATGGATGCTCTTCTATGATTGGATTTTGAGGAAAAATATTTGTTTCTTTTATCATCTGTGCTGTTTTGACTAAGTGTTGGCTCCCATCTTTCCCTTGTGATCCGGCAATAATAATGGTTATTCGGTTTCTACACTCGTCTGGTATTGATCCGTAGGCTGCCTGAGTCTCGCTCATACCTCCTGGTACAATTTCCATTGGTGCTCCATAGCTATAGGGGCTTCCCATTCCAGTTTTTTCTCAGGGTGATATTGGTCGTACTTTGCCATGAGTTCAAATTAGAAGAGGGTTTATATCAAGAATTGTGTTCCGCATAGGGTTCGTATTGTTAGTATTTTCTAATTATAATGTTAGCTATTTATTGTCAATTTATTTTTATAGTATTTAATATATATTCATTTTGTACAAAAAATGTATATACTTCGAGAAGTCTATGAATCCTCCGAAAACTATCTATCTCGACTATGCCTCTACTCATCCTCGCAAGAGGGAAGTGAGCGAGGCTCGAACGCAGTTTGAATTTTCTTCGTACGCCAATGTGGGGCGATGACGGTATGAGCTTTCTGGTCAGGCGGAAGAAGCGTATGAAAAATCCAAACATGCAGTTGTTCGCTGGATAGGGTGTGAGCCAGTGGAAGTGCTCTATACATATTCTGCGACGTATGCTCTCAATCTCCTCGCACTTGCTGTGGAGCACAATGGTGTTGTAGAAAAGGGCGATACGATTCTCCTCTCTGTCTCAGAACATCATGCCAATATTGTTCCATGGCAGATGATAGCAGAGCGAGTGGGGGCGCAGATACGATTTGTCGCTCTTGATAATGATTATTGTCTCGACCTGGATGACCTCAAAAATAAGCTCGATGACTCAGTAAAAATTGTGAGTTTTCAATATGCGAGCAATGTTACTGGCGCTATTCATCCTCTCGAACAAGTTCGTGCCATTATCGGCAATGAACGGTTGTTTTGTGTTGATGCTTCACAGATGTGAATTCATGGACCTCTCAAGATGAAGGAGATTCAGTGCGATGCTATGGTTCTCTCGGGGCATAAGATGATGGCAGATACTGGTATTGGCGTGCTGGCGCTTTGGAAATTGCTCCAAAAGTCCTGGCAATCACCAGTGAGTGGATGAGGGGCTATCAACATTGTCTCGCAAGAGGGCTATGAACAGGCAGGAATCCCTGATCGCTGGGAGCCGGGAACACCCCATATTACGGGTGCTGTTACCCTTGATGCGGCTATTTCTTATCTCGAGCAACTCGATGCGAGCAAAGGGGAGAATTATCGTGGACTCATTGCCTATGTTGATTCC
>CAZLKD010000042.1:0-7746 GCA_964560015.1 uncultured Candidatus Peribacteria bacterium | reverse complement strand
GCTCTTTCTCGAACAGATGAGGGCTATGGGGCAGGAGAGAAACATCCCAAACATTTCCTGGGATACTGCTCATTTTTTGATTGAAAAACTGGGGACACGAGGTATCAAAAATATCCTCGAAATTGGTCCTGCGAATGGATTTTCGACGATGATGCTCGCACTGGCCTGCCCCGACGCTCACATTACGTCCCTTGAGTGTTCGAGACATGCGTTTGAAGAACTCAGGCATAATCTTCAGATATTTAGTACAATGAAAAATGAAGACCTTGCCTACCGGCAGGCAGAATGAAAAATGAAGAATGAAGGATTTTCTTTTTCTCCAGCTGATTTCCCACCAAAGGTTACTTCAGTTATTAACCAAGAGGTAATAGGTAATTTTTCTCTCTATTATGCGGATGCTCGTGAAGTGCTTCCCGCATTTCTCACTGGCTCTGAGCGTGTTATCTGTGCCAATCCTGAGAGTATTCTCGAGCATATACCACAGATGCAGTTCGATTGTATTTTTATTGATGGCGCATTTCGTATGACACGAGAATTCTTTGATCTTTCACGGCCTCTCCTAGCCCAGAAGGGAATCATCATCCTCGATGATGCCATCAAATATCGGTGGAAAATGGAGGGATTCCACGAGTATTTGGAGGAGCAAGGCGTTCCATATGAATTGGTGCAGACTGATGCTGATGACGGGGTGATGGTGATAGATGAGGAGTAAAATGGGTTCAGGTTTGATACTTGACTCGTTTGGTACTTTTTCTGCAAAAAGTACCCAAAAGCATTCAAGGGACAAAAACTCGCTATAGACTGACTTCATCACTTCTTCTGTTTTCATCCCGCTCAAACAGTTTGTCCCTTAAAAATCCATGTCTATTTAGCAGAAAAATGTAGGAAAAATATTAGAATTGAAATATTTTGGTAAAGCTTTCGTACTACCCACTACAGGCAACGAAAAGTATCAACCATTTTGGATGTCATCGTACTGAGCTTGCTCATCGTACATAATCCTCTCCTACCATTCTCTTTCCGATTGCCTACCTTAATTCTCAAAAATACTTTTATGAATACAAAAAGCGTCCTAATTGCTGCAGGAGCAGCGACTGTTTTACTCGGTTCACTGACGTTTGCTGCTGTAAATAGCGCAAATCGTCCTGATTTTTCTGCGGTCAAAACGGCTGTAGAGGCAAATAATTATGCTAGCCTCCCCGATACCGCAAAGGCAAAAATCACGGAAGCGCAATTTGCCACTATGGTAACGAAAGCAACTGAGCATAAAGCAGTAGAGGCTGCTGTAGTAGCAGGAGACTATACAGCATTTAAAAATGCAAAAATAGCTGAAATACCTACTGAGACAGAATTTCAGAAAATGGTTTCTGCGCGCAAGGCTCATGCTGAAGCACAGGCCAAGATAGAAACAGCAGTCAAAAATAATGACTTTGCTGGTTACAAGGCAGCTATCACTGCTGAAAAAGCTCAGATGGACGCGAATCGTCCTGATGCGAACGGTACTCATCCAGCACCAACTGATGCTCAGCTTCAAAAGAGATTTGATCAGCTGGTCAAATACTACAAAACCAATGGTAAACTTCCTGAGATGGGAAAATCCGGTTTTGGTGGTAGAGGCATGATGGGTGAAGGTAAAATGATGGGCGGAAAAATGGGTGGACATGGTCCACGTGGTGAGGGTAAAAAGGGGGAATAAACATTCTCAAACTCCTCCGAATCATTCGGAGGAGTTTTTTCTGTCATTGCGAGCCTGAGAGCTTGTCGTAGGTGTGACAATCCATGGCACTATTACCTGGATTCTCACGGTGCTTCTTGTCATATGCTTTTTCAGCACCTCAGAATGACAGACGTAAATCATTTACTTTGTCCTTTGTATTTTGTCTTTTGTATTATACTTCATTCCATGCTCGAAAACTTAAGTGATGCTCAGCTTGTTGAGAAGACCCTCCAAAAACCAGATAGTTATGCCCTGATTATCGACCGTTATGAAGAACCAATTTTGCGCTACATAGGTCGCATGACGGGGAGCTCTCATGAAGAAATAGAAGAAATGGCCCAGATTGTTTTTATCAAGGCGTATAGATCGCTCAATGGTTTTGATATTCGACTCAAATTTTCGAGTTGGCTCTATCGTATAGCACACAATATCTGTGTCGATTATTTGCGAAAGAATTCCAAGAGAAATCATATGAGTCTCGATGCAGAAGATGAATATAGCCAAGCATTGATAGAAAAAATTGCCAGTAGTGAAAATCTCTCTCTCCATCTCTCACAGGATGTGCAAAAACAGTGAGTGCGTGACATCATCCGTATGCTCCCCGAGAAATATAAAACAGTTATCCTCCTCTTTTTTGTCGAGGATAAGAGCTATGAAGAGATCAGCGATATCCTCCAAATCCCTGTTAGTACGGTTTGAACCCTCCTAAATCGCGCGAAAAAACATTTTCTTGCTCTTACCCAGGAGCCACAATTTTCTCACCTCTTTACCTATGCTTAAACTCCGAGAATCTGTCCTTGCTGATATTCATACAAAAAATATTCGTCCTCGTCCCAGGTGGCAATATATATTCCTGCATTCGAGTTTGTGGGGGATTTCTCTCGTCACCATACTACTCGGCTCTGTTGCCTGCGCTCTCATGATCCTCGAATTTTCACTCCCTGAGCGGGCTTACCTGCGCTGGATAGAGCAAGAAGATACTGGTTGGCTCCTCGCTCTCCCATACCTCTGGGGTATTGGCATGATTATTGCCCTCACAATAGGGTATTTTATCTTTTCGCGGACAGAGAGGGGCTATCGTCTCCATGCGAGCTTGATAGCTGGCATCCTGGTAATCGGCTCCATGGTCGGAGGGGAAATCCTCTACGCGACCCATGCAATCCATTTTTGAGAGCGAGAAGTACAGCGATTTGCCCCAGGATATAGAAATTTCCGCCAAGGATTTGCTCATATGATGCCGAGGCCTGAAGAGGGGATTTTGCCTCTTCGCGTCTTGAGCGTTGATGGTGTTGCTATCACTGGGCTCTCTCCTGATGGTCAGCCGTGGAACGTCCTCCTCCATTGTCGTGATGAGGAATGTACTGAGAAAAAAAATCAGATTATGATCAATCGTCCCACTATTTTTGGGGGAAAGATTTCTGGAAAATACTCTTTCAACGCTGAAGATATCAAAGTACCACCTAAATTTCGGGGGCGCTAGTTTGTTTGGGATGCGATATAGTGTTGTATGGCTTCCTTTTCGAAATCTTTTAGTACTTTGAGTGCTTCTTCTAGCTCAATAAATTGCCCTTTGCCTGTTTCTATGCCATCTGTGATGGAACAAACAAACCACATATACACCTTGTGTCTGTATTTTTGGTCCGTCGGTCATCTAAATATTACTTCAGTTTCTGTAAGAAGCGAAATATTTGATAATTGGAATTTATGGCATTTTAATTCTTCCCTGCATTCACGCTCAAGAGTTTCTTCGGTTTCTTCGCCTATTTTTACCGTTCCTCATGGTATACTCATATGGCCATCATTTTCATGTGGAGTCAGGAGGATTTCTATCCTATTTGCTACTCTTTTTATTATTATAGCTTTACAAGACCATGTTTTTTTTACTTCCTCTCCTCAATCAGGATGAGGATAGTGTTCTACTTTATCTGGTTTATCGGAGTGGTTCATGACGTAATGTATTATAGAGTAATTGGGATACTTTCAAAATTGACTTATCTACTGTGTGGGGTCCTGTGACGATGGGCCTGCTTCAATTAGACCACCCTTCCAGCATACATATATGACTTTTTGGTGCACAAGCTGTATTATTTTTTGGACAGTTTGTTATAAGGAAATTTTTATTTAGAAAATCTGTTTCATGAGTTCACAGGTGAGTCCCAGTGGGTTGCATTGAGTTTTCATCAAATCAATATGATCCATTTTGTACTCATCCAGGACTAAAACTCTGTTCCCATTTTCAGAGTATTTTTATATAAAAACATCCGCCTTGACCGTAAAAATGTTTTTCTAAAAATTCATCTCTGTCTACCAAATCATCACATTTGGCTCATGACATTATAGCATAATGAAGAGCCTGTATTGGTAATTCTCAGTATTTTCTTTGGTTAAAGCCAGAAACTTCATTTCATCACCCAAGTCGACTGTTTATTTCGTGAATTACAAAATGGCCATTTATGAGAAATCATTCTATTACGAAAGCTCATATGTATCAGAAGTTTTTGAAAAGAAATTGTCCGATTTTGGTAATATTATCGATAGTTTCTATTTTGTTTAGGTCTGGTATTCTGCTCCAGTCAGCTCCACCTCAGAATACAGGAGAAATGCCAATATCTGGCACACCAACAACTTTGTAGGAAGGTCTATCCATGACTACCGTACAAGTTTCATCTCTTTTTGGAATAACTAATCCATATATGGACGAATATTGTTGATCACAGAATGGTGTTATTCGCAGGTTTCCTTGTAGCTTTCCAATTTCTGCAAAATCTTTTTCGTCTTGGACGATCAAAGTTCCGTCTCCTCATTTTGAGAGTCATTGAATTACAAAAGGAACACCAAATTCAGATACTATTTCCCGAAAACTTGGCATAAATTCTCATTTTTTGATTTCTTTTTGTTGTAGAGAAAAAAGTTTTTCATTGATGCCAGCCTTTTTGAGAATATAACTCAAATTAACCTTATCTTCAATAAATCTGGATATGTTATTAGGCAGACAGAGGGTAGTTCATAGGTGACTAAATTGTTTTTTTCGTGTCCAAGAGAATATAAATGCAGACCTGTTATTCAGTCGTCTCAAGAAGTCTCTTTCTTTTATTTGAAAAAAATCCAAATAATGTGTATCTCATATTTTTCCCAGACAATTCTCTAATACAAAATCTCATTTACCTCCTCGTTCTGCCACAATTATGTCAGGTTGCAAAGATGGTACTATATCTATCAAATTTCTCAGTGCAGTTCCAAATTTATCAAAAACGATAAAGCAACCATGGTGAGACCTTTTTATATCTTCAATTCTTTTTGATAATATTTCTCATTTTTTAAGTAATTCCATTTTCAGCCATTAATGATAAACCGGGAATGCCAAAAGATTTTATAATCTCAGACCTCGGTATATATACTTTTTCTATTGGTATATTGATAATGCTGGTTTCTTCAGGAATAGCCTGAAATCATTTATGATGAAGTCATCCGACTAATAAACCATTTTTTGATTTGTCTATATTTCTCATTCATGCATATCAAGAGATAGGCGTGGGCGCAATTCTATAGACTGTTCCTCTTTGAGAACCTGTACTATTCTCATTTCCATATCATTTCATTTCATTTATAGTAATAGGTTCATCATTTTCTGAAACCAATCATTGGAAAAGGTCTTTTGCTCGACCCTGGTTTACAATATGTCACGTATCTACTAAAAAATTTGGATCAAAAAAATAATTATTTTCTAGCGTGGACAGGGAAATACTTTTTGCTATTACCTGTATGACCGGAAGTATTTTTTCTTGCACAAACTTGATATATGATTTTGTATATCATGCGGTTTGAATGTATGATGACAGAAAAATCATAAATCTATCGATATCATTACTATCTAATCTGGCCTTTTGGTGTATATTAAAGTGCCTGACCTTGTATTCGAGCATCGCATTCAGGAAAGGCCTTGTACTATCTATAACTCATGCATTTTTTCTTGATTTTGTCTCTGGTAGAAAATGTATTGCCGAAAATGATCCATCTTCACCAAATAGGGGATTTACAGCATATACGCTTCCATCTATGTTATCTAAATGATATAATAATGATTTTTCCCCAACTGTATTATTTACCAGCTCGTTTATACTCAGAGAGGCCTCATTATCCTTTTTAAATAACTGTCACTCCAAGGGGGCCTCTGCAAATAACACCCTTCTACTAGATATGCCGTTAACTCAGTTCTTATTGGGGGTGGTTCAGGGCTTTGAGGCTAAGAAGCAATAATTCCCTGATCGGATGTAAAATCTTTGTTTCCATAACCCCGTCTCCACTACTCATAGTTCAATAAATGGCGGATAACGTACTTCACAAGCAAAGGTGTCTCTTCATGTTCACCGCTGTTCTATAAAATGGCTGTAAGTAGATAATAAATTGGCGATATCTATAGCATATTCTTCTGTAAAAAAATGAGCTGTGTAGGGGGTTATAGAGACTCTAATTCCATCAACAAACATGGGCAATTTTTCTGCAATGCTTTTATGCATTTGTTGTAAGAATTTATTGTGCCGAGAATAGCCAACTGTAGATATCCTCGTACGACATCAGAAATCTTGTCACAAAATCTGGATAATATTTGAGAGATTGGGGTCCGATCAGCAATCATTATCCAAATAAGGGAAAATGACCCCAGGTTTATGGGTACGTAAATTCCCTAATTTTTGTTTTTCTGTAATTCAGACTAAATTTGATTTAATTGCTGCAAATATATCTAAAATGCTTTTTGGTTTTAATCTGGTAACTCAACTTGCAGCTCACTGCGAACACATTGCACATATATTACCGCATCACACTGAGGCTTGAAATATTTGTAAGCGACTCAAATTCTGCGTAACAGATCTCATTGTTCCTGCTATTTCTTTTCTTACAGCAATTTGTTTTGGGAGGAGTGGATCTTTCTCGAAGAGAAGCCGCATATTCTTTTTATATATTTAGAGATATTTTTGTCAAATTTATATTATTTTTTTATAAAGAAATGATTTTGCATCTAGCAAAAAATTGCTATTATCGGAGAAGAAAATATGCAACTTCCTTCTCGTAAAAATCTGATTATTATCACGTCTGTTTCTGTGATACTCGTGATAGCGCTCTGTGTGTGGTTTTTTGTCTTCCGAGATGATTCGCCAAAAGTGCCATCAAGTGTGTCGTCAGAGGTGACAAAAACTCAGATTGTTCCAGAAACTCCAGACCAGATACGCATGAGGCATATTGCCCTCATAAAAAAATCTATCGATGCGGCGCAGACACGTGGCACAAAGCTTCCTTTGCCAGAAAATACCGTTGAAATAACTTTTAATGACAAAACTCTCGGATACCAGGGGAGGATTCCTCCAGCTTTCTTTGACCAGATAGGACTCAACGTCCTCCTCGATCCTGTCACACAAGAGTGATATTTTTATGCGCTCTCGGCTGACCAGTCATCATTTGAGGTGATGGCCCTGGTTGATAAGCCAGAATCTTCAAATAGTTCTCTTGGTGGGGCAAAATTTTATGTGAGTACGGCTGATAATCTCTTCACCTTTGACACCAGCGACACTCCCATCATCTTCCAAAAGCTTGATGCAGGCAAATACGATCTATCAGCTACTGAGGTACGACAACGACTCCATCTCAGTCCGATCAAGAGCTGTCTCGATATCCTCAATTCAGGGAATCTCTCAACGAAAAAATCAGGTGTGTATCAAATCGATATTGATGGCAAAAATGCGAAAGTTTTCTGCGATATGCAGACTGATGGGGGAGGATGGACTCTTTTTTATGCCAATAATGGCCACCCGGATTCGCTCATCAAGAAGTCATATGTGGAGATGCGAGATGCAATCGAGACGGCGCCTATTTCTGACCTCTCAAACTATACAGATCCAAATCTCGCAGGACTTCTGAATTTCCGGTACTTCACGGCAGGGGGAAGCAAAGAAGTCCTCATCCGCAATCGGACAGGTGATGAGAAAAAATGGGTGAAATTCACATTTAGCACTGCTCGAATACTCGAATGGGCT
>CAZLKD010000041.1:0-7795 GCA_964560015.1 uncultured Candidatus Peribacteria bacterium | reverse complement strand
ATGAGTAAATCAAAAGGTAACGTCATCAATCCCGATGACGTCATCTCAGAATATGGGGCCGATACGCTCCGTCTCTATGAAATGGGTATGGCTGATTTTGCCGATGTCGCTCCTTGGAATACGAAGGCTATCGTGGGAAGCTATCGTCTACTCGATAAAATCTATCGACTCTTCACGACTGATACAGAAACCACAGAATACAAATCATGGACTACCGATGATAACCTCCGTGCAGCAAAATTGATGCACAAAACCATCAAAAAAGTCGGTGAAGATATCGAAAATATGAAATTCAATACGGCCATTGCGGCCATCAATATCATGGTCAATGAGGGTATACCGACCGACCCAGAACAGGCCCATGAATGGAAATCAGTTCTTGCTCGTCTCCTCCAGCCATTTGCCCCTCATATGGCAGAAGAATGCTGGTCAATTCTGGGAAATGAAGATTCTATTTATTCTACTGAATGGCCAGAATACATCCCAGCGATGACTATCGATGATGAAGTGCAGATAGCTATCCAAATCGGAGGAAAATTGAGAGGAACCTATCCATTTTTACGTGGCGTCACTGTCGAAGAAGTCCGCATGACGGTCGAAAATAAACCAGAAATTGCAAAATGGCTCGAAGGCGTCACGGTCGTCAAAGAAGTCTTTATCCCAAATAAGATTCTTAATATTGTCGTTAAATAATATGCTTTTCTCCCCTCTTGTCCTCGAGCATGAACTTATTCTCAGAAAATGGGGGCTCAGTTCTGTCATAAATCGGTGGTGAGCAAAAGTCTCAAAAATACCAGGAGATCTTGATCCAAATGAATTCTTTGATATCCTCATCCGAGTTGAAAAAGAAATTCGAGCAACACGTGAAACAGTAGAAGCCCAAATCATACTCAGATCCATACTTCGTAGAAATGTAATTGTTCATTTTTCAAATCTCAGTGTGCAGGCAAAGAGAATTATACGAGCAAATTTTGTTCTTGATGATGAGCTCATTGATATGATACGAAAAATTGTTCCAGATTTTCCATCAGATTTTTTCAACACATAAATCATGCTCTCCCTCATCGCAACCCCCATTTGAAACCTCGAAGATATAACACTTCGAGCTCTTCGGACACTCAAAGAATCTGATCTGATAGTGTGCGAGGATACTCGTCACAGTGGGAGCCTTCTCAAACATTTTGAGATATCAAAACCACTTCAAAGCTTTCACAGTCATAGCACCCGAGAACAGGCCGCTAAGCTCATGGAAAGAGCCAAAAATGAAAACATCGCCTATATTTCTGATGCTGGTACTCCGGGAATCTCCGATCCGGCATATCTCTTAGTCCAAGAGGCCATCAAGCAAGAAATAAAAATCGAAGTTATCCCCGGAGCAAATGCTGCCCTTACAGGTCTCGTTGGTTCTGGTCTTCATATGCATGACTTTCGTTTTTTGGGATTTCTGCCACTCAAAAAAGGCCGACAGACACTCATGAAAGAACTCGCAGAGAAAGATTATACAGTCATCATCTATGAATCACCTCATCGTATCGAGAAGACCCTTTTTGATCTCATAAATACTTTTTGACCTGAGCATCCAGCCTGTCTCGCAAGAGAACTCACAAAAATATATGAAACATACCATAGGGACTCTCTCCAAAATCTCTACGAAGAGGCAAAAAAAGGTGTATTTCGTGGGGAAATAGTTATCATATTTTAGCATGCTTCAAAAGCTTATACCCTACATTATCTGAGTACAAATCCTCGTCGGATTTTTTCATCTTGGCATGGGCATAGATGAGTGGAGAAATATAGGCACATTTGATACGCAAACGCTCTTCCTGCTCTCACTCGGCCTGGGGACATGGGCAGTATATCTGAGGCTCAAAAAAACACCCATAGAGACCCGATCGTTTAAAATCATTTTTGAGCATGCCGTATTTATCGGGATGATTACTTGGCTCTTTTATCATCCTTGGTGAGAAGACTGGGAGCTATTCCTGATTATTTTCATGAGTATCAATTTGGGGATTGTCCTCCTTCTCATGATTTTTGAGAAACAGTTCGAGAGAAATTTTTGAGGATGAAATTGGTGAATTCCTGACTATTTCTGGAGAATTGGCAGCCTCCTCACACTCATAAACACGATTACTATCCCTGCCATTTTTATACTTTTAAATGAGAGTCTCATGCTTGTATGGGTATTTTTTGGCATTAATTGGGTATTTTTATGGAAAGAAGATTTTTCTAAAAATACACTAGAAATCCTCTAGTTTTTTTGCCCTCACAGCGCTTGCATTCGGAAAAAGAATATGGTACAGTGAGAAGGAAAATGGATGTACCAGTACCAACACTCCCGTCTGTTCCACCTGCAGTATCCCCTAGAAAACCGCTTCCTTATAAGAAAATATTGCTTTTTTGAGGTATTTTTATTGCTGCCATACTTCCCGTGCTCTTCTTTGTCAGTTCACTCAAAAATACTGATGCAGACATCACACGTATAGCACACCTCTCTCTCACAAAAGAACGTATCGATGATGCGCTCCGTAGAGGCGTAAATATACCTCTCCCGAATAATGCCCTGGAATTAACATTCTGAGATATCAAAATGGGATACCAGGGACGCTCTTGAAAAGACCTCTTTCTCGCCTTGGGAATGGAATTTCTCAAGGATCCTGAGACAGGAGAGATGTATCATTATTTCATCCGTCCAGATACCAAAGAATACGAATTAGTAGCCCTACTCAACGATTCAAAATACGCAAATTTTAAGGTAGGAGACTCACCTGCTTACTCACTCTGAACATCAAAATGACATGTACTCGTCATGAATTCCGGAAAAAATAAGGGACAACTCGTCAGCTCTGTCCTCAAAAATGCGCAGAAAGTTGACCTCTGAAATGAGCAGAAAAGAAGCCAAATATGATGGGAAGCTCAGAATAATTGTCGAGAAATTCTCGAAAAACAACCCGACTCTAGCTCAGGGAAATATGTGGTACAAATGGGTGAGAGGCTTATTACCGTATACTGCGACATGAAAACTGACGGAGGATGATGGACGCTTTTTTATGCGAATAACGGACATCCTACTTCTGAAATCAAGA
The DNA here is from genome assembly GCA_964560015.1 of uncultured Candidatus Peribacteria bacterium. Classification (GTDB taxonomy): domain Bacteria; phylum Patescibacteriota; class Gracilibacteria; order BD1-5; family JAGOOR01; genus JAGOOR01. The sequence continues at coordinate 4,709 of CAZLKD010000041.1, read as the reverse complement.
TGTCCTACATAGACATGCGGGATGCTCTCGATAGTCAGCCAATAGATAACATAGCCGACTATGATAATCCAAACGATGCCGGTATGGTGGATTACAAAAAACTGACCGAGTTATGAGCCAGAGAAATGCTCATACGAAATCGGACAGGGGATCCTACAAAATGGGTAAAGTTTTCATTTAGCGCTTCAAATCTATTAACCTGGGCACTCGGTGATAAAGTCTTATCGCGAACAAACAACAAGTGATGTACCAATATACCTGGCGGAGGTACCTGGAGCATCATCAATCAGGATGGTAAGATAAAATATGACAAACTCTCAGCGATCATGAACCACAAAGGAACTAGTTGGTGAGTAAGCCATGAAAATTACTGGTGTAATGATTTCATAGGAAACGCCAATCCACATCTTGCTTTTTATACAACATCCGATGCTACTGATGGTGGGCGAACACGAGGTACTGATGTTGTCGGAGGGGCATGGGGATGAGAAAATGAATATAGGTATTTTATCCGATAAGATATGTTCCGTTCTCTTTTCTTCTTTCTCGGATGTATCGCTATCGCGACGCTCTTTATCTATACATACGCAAATGGAGGAATCCCCCTCTGATATGATTATGGTGCCTATAGACATCTCATCCAACTTCTGTCGGACGGAAAGAGCATAGGCTCACTCCCCCTCTATGTACAGAGACAATTTGAGCCATTTTCTGGTACTTTTTTCTATACGCTCTCTGCGTGACTCTGAAGCGACTCTCTCTTCAGTTGGTGATATCTGTGAATATACGTCCTCAGTGCTACTGGGCTGTTCCTGTTAGGAAAAAAGAAAGATGTATACACCATTGGATCATATATTGCATTTTTTCTCTTTCTCTTCTCGGTATTACAATACGTAAATTTTTGGTGGTCATTTGGGAAACAGATGTTTGCAACATTCTTTCTCGTGTTGCTCATGCGATACCATAAAAAAACAATTATTGGACTGATTTTTCTGACAGCATGTATAGCACTTCACAGGCTCACAGGCTTCATCGCGATACTTTTTATTCTCTGAAATTTCCTCTCACAAAAATCATATAAAAAATGACTCATCATCATGTCCATATGACTTGCCATAGCAACGTATTATCCGACCTTCCATCTACAAGTATCCCCGTATCTATGAAGAGGAGTAAAACAATATATATTTCTACCAGAATCCTATGGCACAGGATTACAATGAATCACCTTTTGGCTCTACGAATTACCTCTGATAATCTTGGCCATCGTGGTATGATGGGGAAGGAGAAAAAAATTGTATTATAGGGCATTTATCCTCCCCGCATGTTTCATCATATTCATGGTAGTCTTTCGATGCATCGCTCATACGAGGTTGGAGAGCTTTATGGATTTATTTGTCATCATCTTCATTCTCAAAAATATCACTCAAAACCATCGAAAAATACTGATTATCTTTGCTCTTGTACAGCTAACTCTTTGGTTTTGATTTGTATCCAAATGGCATACATCTTTTATTGGTAGAGATGAAAATTCTCTCATACAAAAAATCGTCCAAACTATGCCAAAAGATGTACAAATGGTGACGCTCTCTTCAAAATATATGTCAATGATGACCTGATATACAAGCCGAGAGATTTATTCTCAAAACTTCGGTATATGGGCAAACACTTTTTCAAAAAAAGAACGAGAGTCAATGCGCTATGATCACGATACTCTCTGTAAAAAACTCTCATATATTCCTGGAAACGTCGTACTCTATGTCTGAGCAAAAGAGGCCCCATTATCAACACAAAATAACGACTGCTTACGAGAGATAAAAAGATGGACAAATGGAGCTCAGATATTTTATTTTGAACGACATAAGTAGCCCAGAATACCAACTCAGAGTATACTCGCTGTTTCGAGTCGTAAAATACGATTACCAAAAGACCAAAACGGGAGAGACTTATCACGAAAAATATCCTGCTCTTTTGATGACCATCACCCCTCTGGCCCCACCCAAAGTCCGAGAGAATTTTCTATTTTTTCAGGAAGCGCCAATGCTTGTTGGGCGCCAGGATGAGCTATGATATGGTACATTTCAGAGTGGATAGGGAAACACTCAGCTATATTATTTTTTTCAGAAATGCGTAAAAGTGCATTACCACCAGACTGCTCCATAGCTTCGCGTGCTATAGCAAGAAGTCTCTGCATTTTTGACGCTGGAAGTAACTGTACTTGTGAGTATTCACCCGGAAAGAGTACGAGTTCGTTTACACCCATTTCAACGATTTTTTGGACAATAAGCTCGAGTGTGCTCATTTTGTGAGGATAGGCCTGCAACAGACATATGTGTGGTCATTCCCGACCTCACAAGTTTTTTCAGATTTCAATCCTTTGGAAGGAAATATTCTTCACAGATACATCAATAATTTTATAGACACAATCTGGACCATTATCTTCAAAAAATATCACCTCATGTCAGATTTTTGCTCGAAAAACGTGCCCAATCTGATGGAAAAGTGGTTGTTCCTTGCGAAGAGAGAGACTCTCTTGAAGCGGAAAATCAGCAAAAAATCTATGCATAAAAAACCCACTCATATTGAGTGGGTTTGATATTCTGTCAAGAAAAAACTTATTTTACTGATCCTGTAGCGTTGATAGAAAGAAGTTCTATATCAAAATTGAGAGCCTTTCCAGCAAGTGGATGCGGGTTCTTTACTTTGAGAGTGATTTCTTTATCTGTCTTAGAGATGACTTCTTGTTTTTGTTTAATATCAATAGTGACATCTTTACCTTCTATTTTTGTAATAGTTATTTCGCTACCATCCTGTGCTGTTGCCTTGAGACCTACAGTGAGTTTTTTGCCATAGAATGGAGCTTTTGGTTCATTGATACTGACAACTACATCATTTCATGAGAGAGCAATGACTTTGAGGGTTGCTTCTCCGATTTTTTTCTCTGTACCTACAGCAAGTGGTGAAAACAGATTAGTAGCCTGATCTTTTGGGAGCTTTTGTTCGAGGTTACCAAGCAGATCACTTGCGAGTAATTTCTGAGAAATTACTTCCTTAAATTCACTGAGAGGAACAGTTTTTTCCATATATTCTTCCCCATATGCATCCTTTGCTTCAATGTGGATTTTTTTTGTCTCACCTACTTTCATCGTACGTACTGCATCCTCGAAACCTTTGATCATGCTCCCTTGTCCTACTGAAAAAACGAGTGGAGTACGTCATTCTGTCCGGGAAGAATCAAAAACAGTACCATCATCATAGGTACCAACATATTGAACAGAGACAGTATCACCATTTTGAGGTGTTTTTGGGCCCTTTCCAAAAGGAAGAGAACATCCAGCAAGTAAAACTGTGACAAAAAGAAGAGAAAGAATTTTCTTCATAGAAATATAAAAAAGATTAAGTACGTAAATTATATGTAATTTATCTGAGCACCAAAAAAGTTTACTTGATTTTCCTCAAGGAGTTTTCTGGTGTTTTTGGCTCCAACTATTTTACGCGATCCAATATGACTATTTCTCGACCAACACATTGCCCCGGACGTATGTGTTGCAAGAATCGTTTTTTATCTCTACAAAGAGGATTAACTGACCATCAGGTAGCCATTTCTGAAACCTGAGGCATGAAAAAAGTATCTTTTCCAGAGTTCCAAAAAGGGAGACAACATACGATGCTCTGAATACGCGGATTATTGAGTGCAGACTGAAAAAAATTACTATACAAAGTGGTCAGAATTGTTCGTTCTTTCATGACTTCGGTATGTGTGATGGTTGAAGTGGTGAAATTTTTACCCAGCATACCTTCTGTCACAATAACAGTTTCAAGGGGAAGAATATACGTATCGAGTTCTTGTGCATCATGGCGGAAAACGATACAATTTCACCCTATTTTCTCGATATTTGTTTTTGTTACCTTTACCATTGCCTCAGAAACATCAGATGCAACGAGATTTCTATACCCCGCACTCCAGGCCTCAATGATAGTTGTTCCCAGACCACAAAATGAATCCCAGATTTGTACTTCCCTATTACCTTTTGTGCCCAAATTGATCATAATCTGAGCAATTTTTGGAGGCATCATGCCGACCACCATAGATCGTTCCCGTTCCATATCTCTCTTGGTATAGGCATCGATATCTTGTACAAATACTGTTTCAGCAAGTATGTAGCCATTTTTTTCTTGTGTTGGAATAATCATACATTCAATACCCTGGGAAACGAGTTTCTCATGAAGGGTAGTTGCAGTTTTGATCCTTCATCATTCGTGCTGTACGACCCGGATCGATGCTCATTCAGCCTTCAGTGCGTCTTTTATCTTGAAGACAAGAGAAGAAAATGCTGGGACAAATGAATCGATACCGATACGGAGCTTCTTTCCTGGTTCCACTTTTTCCTTTACCTGTTGTGTGATAGTCTCGAGTAAGTGTTGTTTTTGTATGTCTTTTGAGAGTACCCTGCCTATCTTGATAGTACCTCAGAGAGCTTGGGTGAGACTCATAAGCCTTTCCCCTTCTTCATGTATCAACGCAAAATTTCAAAAAGTCTGAACATCTGTGAAAACACTTCGCAATTCTGCGAGAGAAAGCGCGATTTCACGTCCAAGAAGAAAAATATAGTCATGTTTCATGTGAGCATATTAGGAATTTTTGACATATTACAAAAAAATCCCCCGCCGAAGCGAGGGATTTCGAAGAAGTCGCAGAACTACGACTT
>CAZLKD010000040.1:0-7804 GCA_964560015.1 uncultured Candidatus Peribacteria bacterium | reverse complement strand
ATCGTACGGATTTTACCACATGCAGAGCCACAGAAGACCGCATCTCCACGATTGAATACTCCCGCATTGACGAGGATATTTGCGATGACTCCTTGTCCTGGATCCAGATGTGATTCGATGACAGTACCGACGCCTGGACGAGTCGGATTTGATTTGAATTGTTTGAGATCAGCAACGAGGAGAACCATGTCGAGCAGTGTATCAATACCAACGCCAGTCTTCGCAGAACATGGAACACAGATAGTTTCTCCACCCCAGTCTTCCGGGATAAGTTCGTGATCAGCAAGAGCACGCTTCACCATCTCGAGATCAGCACCAGGCTTATCTATCTTGTTGATAGCGACCACCACTGGGACTCCAGCTTCTTTTGCGAGATTGATAGACTCGATTGTCTGTGGCTTCAAACCTTCATCAGCAGCGACAACGAGAATGATGATATCTGTGAGTTTCGCACCACGACTACGCATGAGAGCAAATGCTTCGTGACCAGGAGTATCGAGGAACGTGATTTCACGACCATTTCTCTCAATCTGATACGCCCCAATTTTTTGTGTAATTCCACCGGCTTCACCAGAAGCGACGGTAGTCTTGCGAATCGAATCAAGAATAGACGTTTTACCATGATCGACATGTCCCATAACTGAGATAATCGGTGGACGTGCTACTTTTTCAGATGGATCATCACTGGCAAGAAGTGCTTCGATATTTCCATCCATGAGATCAGTAATGCTCGAATCATTTGAGTGAATTTTTTTCACCTTGATATCAAATCCTTCTGCGATGAGGAAACAGGTATCAAAATCTATCTGGGAATTGATATTGACGACGATACCGTTTTTCATGAGTTCTCCGATGATACGCGCCAAAGGGATACCGATTTTATCAGAAAATTCTTTCACAGTGAGGAAATCCCCGATTTCCACCTCTTGGCCAGAACGATCGACGAGAGTCTGCTTGATGTCATCGATATTTTTTTCTTGTTTTTCCCCTACGAGACCTTTTGCTCGACGAAACTTATCGAGGTCTTCTTTGTCATGAGCGAGGAACGTGAGTTTGTGTTTTGCGCCACGTTTCGTTGTCTTGAAATTCTTTTTTGGAGCATCAGGTTTACGGAAATTACCACTATTAGGGCCTTTGTTGTGCCCCCCTGGTCCACCGGGACGACCTCCAGACGAAGGTGCACCTGGCCTCCTCTGTCCAAATCCTCCCCCTGAGCTCGATGCGCCTGGTTGTCCAGGACGAGAAGAAAAATGAGGACGATTTGGGCCACCAGCAAAACCTCTCGGAGCACCAGGTGACTGAGCAGGACGATTATGAAAAACAACTGCAGGCCGACTCACGAATTTGGTACCGAGATCCAGTTTTCATCCCTCAGGGAGCTTTACCTGTCGAGAAACATATTCCTCTGGAGCGCTGACTACTTCAGGAGCTTTTTGCTCTACTTCAGACTCTTCACTCTGCTCTATTTTTTCAGGAACTGGAACGCTTGAAACAGCTTTTTTTGCGACTATTTTTATTTTTTTCTTTTCCGCACCTGCACCAGACTGAGTCGTGCTTGGTCAGATCTTTGCATAGTAATCATCTCCGGAAGTTGGTTGCGCCATAAAAAAAGCCCTATAAAATTATAGGGCATAGAGTATAAAAAAAGTACTGGAAGTCAAAGTGTTTTTGGCGATTATATCGGTAATTTCATATTTCATTCTTCTGTGTCTCAGAGAATTTTTTTGTAATGTTCATGATCTTCGTTTTCTACTCCTTGCACAAAAACATGTTTATAGGATTGTTTTTCTTCGGTACGACGGACAATGATTCACCCAACACACACAAGCAGACCACCCAAGAGAGTAAGTACAAGTCCAGATAATTCTGTCGTCATACGGATATCACTATTGATAGACCTTGCCGCACCGGTGAGGCAGATGCTGACGATGATCGTCATGAGCATGACGAGTCAGCCAAGTCGTACAAAGAGGTGTTCTGAACCGAGATGAATATGCCATGATTTTTGTATTTTTTGTGTGAGATCATAGGAGATGATACGCACCACCAAGACAACGAGCAAGATACTGAGCCACCAACCAATACCGCCACACAAGAGGGAAAATGCACCAATACTACTCGTCGGCCCTATCTCTATCCAAGGAGAAAAAAGTCACAAAATGATACACACAATTCAGAGAATAACGACTTTGAGGCCCCATGAAGATTTCATGAAAAAGAACCAGATATTTTCGATAATTCTCACAGGAAGAAAGTGATGAATACCGCGACGGGTACGGAAGGGTTTATAGGGAGACATATGTTATGCGACTTTATACTGATAAGGGTCTAAGAGTAAAGGGGAATACATTGACTACGAAAAAGTTTCAGGGTATACTGAAACCATGGTAAAAGAGCGTCCAAACACTATCATTATTGGTTTGCTTCTGGTCAAAGATACTCTCCAGCTTGCCTGGGAAAGTATCACAAAATGACTCTATGCTCTCATCTCTGGTCAAGTCATACCACTCAGATCTTCTCGACTACTCAAAATATGGCACTGGAGTATAGCAAATGGGCCAAAAAAATTCTGGCATTTCCCGAGGGCTATTCAAATTGGAAGAATCTTCTCTACCTGCATTCAGGTCATATTTTATCCAAAAAAGTAAATATGGGATACTTTAAAAGTTATGCCCTTTTTAGAGCTTGCATATCTGTTGAAAAACAGAAATGGATTTTTAAGGGACAAACTGTTTGAGCGGCGTGAAGAACAGATAAAGTGATGAATATAGTTTATAGCGAGTTTTTGTCCCTTAAATGATTTTGGTACTTTTTTCAGAAAAAGTACAATAACAATAGTCTCCGTATCCTGTACTTTTTAAGAATTTATGAATAAAAACTCAGGCTTTACTCTCGTAGAAGTACTCGTATCAGTGATGCTTTCTGGTATCATCCTCACTGCAGCCTATAGTGCTTTTCAGGGAATTATGAAGAGCCAGGTGCGACTCAGTGGTGTCATAGATATACAAAAAAATCTTTTCTATTTGAACGAAAAACTTTCATCCCTGATTCATAACGGAGGTACTATTGATTACGAAGAATATTTTAACCGCAGAATGCTGGGATATACGAGATGATTTATTACGCCATCGTCTGGAGCACAAATATACACCTTTACCACACCATCCAAGTATGGAAATGGAAATGGCACGGGCAAACCAAGAGTATACGTCTGTGGCAAGGACTCATCCACAGATGAAGATGCGTGCCTAGGGAACAATGCTGTCTGAATAAAAAAGGCTGGCGATATTCCAACTTTTGACACAACGCTCTACGACGCTACCTCACCAAAACAACAATGATATGGCCAGTACAGAGAACTCACCTTTGATTATTCGACAAGCCTACCAAATCCTATCAAACTCCCCTCTATTTATCCAGATTCGACGACTCCCTGAACGAATTTCGCGAGCGAAGGACTTCCAGAACTCTATCTCGTAAAAAAAATGCCGGACGGAACTTCTGAACGCACCTATTTTCGTCATGTATTTGTCGCAGAAAGCTCCGACCCAAAAAACATATGTGACCCGGCCATCAGCGCAAAAAATTGTCTCGGAAAAATACAGATGACTCGCATGAAAAGCTGTGATGTCTTCAAAGCTGATGGAACCTCTGGTACCGATGGAGCCATCGATCTCTGGATACCATTACCAGACTTTAGTAGTGCTACAACACCAGCAGCGTGTAATACAAGTATAGATTTTGGAAAAGCGACGAACGAACTCCTGTGGGTCGATATCACTACGCCTGATATGAATATCGCACAGGCGACATTTTTCCCTACTCCAGAAAAAATCCCCCAACTCATGGCAGGAGTCGGAGAAACTGCACGCTCCCCTACGATACAGATACATCTCGAAGCCAAACTCTCGGAAAATATCATCCATCGAGGATTATTACAAGGTGAGCCAAATATCCCACACATTCTCATGAGTACTTTTGACCTTTCTGATGTATAATTCTATGAGAAATACACGCCACTCTCAAAACTGATCCGCACTGCTTGTCACCATCATGATAACCAGTATCGTTCTCATCCTCGCGATGATACTCCTAGAGAAAATAGTGCCATACTCGAGACAGATCCGGAGTATGCAGGATTCCCTTCAGGCTTATTATACAGCACGGGGTGAAGTAGAACTCGGTAAACTCGCACTGAAAAACCTTGGCACTCGCACAAATATCGATCCCGATAGCCGTATGACTGGTAATAACCCCCTCGTCCTCGGCATACCAAAAATAGATAGCAAGAACACTGGGGCTTATGTCGTAGTGGCTCAGGGGCCTGAGCTTCCTCTCAGCATACAATTTTTCAAAAATGATGCCCTTACTCAATCATTTGGGACCTATCCTGGTCTTCCTGAAAGCCACTTACTGAGTACATTTGATGGTGGAACGACATTGGACCTCAGCGGTACAGATATAGGCTCTGGATCGCCTATGACGATGAAATCACAAACAACTGCGACAAACACATCAATCATCATGGAATTTTTCTATAGTGACGACACAGAAGAAAGTCCGTTTTTTTGAAGCGTACCTCTTGAATCAGATGGCAGTGCAACGCTCATGAACGCAACCAACGAAAGTTCAGAGAAATTGAGTGATTTCCTCGCGGGTAAGAATTGCAAAAATGCACACTGTTCTATGAAAATACGTCTCTCTGACGATGGGGCCAGATCACTCCCTATCAAGATAAGCACATGAGGCATTATGATTCCGGATATTAACTCCATACTCATCGCCGACGGCCTCTCAACGAATGCTCTCTATCATTCACGCATAGTAGAAATTATTCCGGTGACGCAGAGTATTTAATGTTCTCTATGTAATAGAACACTGTCATTCCGAGGTTTTCTGAATTTATGAAAGAAAACCGTTGGAATCCATGTGTCAATTCTGCAAATTTATGATAGTTTTCAAATCATTTCATTTCTTAGAGCAAGCTCCATCACTTCTCTCGAGATAATAAAGAAAAACCTCCAGAATTCTGGAGGTTTTTTATTGAAACTTAGATTCCACCTCGCGCTTCACTTGGCTGGAATGACGCGAACTATTTCTTCATCCCTTTTGGCTGGTAGAGGTTACGACCGACACGTTCAAATATTTTCTTATTCTGGAGATTCATGTAGATAGTATTTGATTTGACGATACGTGTTTTCAATACTTCTGCAGTGATATCATCAGAACTCATAGGCTTCTTGAGTTGGTTGAAGATTTCGAGGATAACATCTTGAACTGTACCAGAAGTGTATCCCCATGCCTTGAGAGCATAGATACCACGACCGATGAGGACGAATTCTCCATTGCGGATAAGTTCGTTATGAACAGTGTTTACCTTTACCTTTGTATTGAAATGACCTGAGATAGAATTCGCCAATTCGAGAAAGTGAAGAGGCTTATTTGTCTTCTTGAAGATATAGATAGCTTTATCTTTGAGTGTCTTTGGATTGAGGATATGCCAGCTCGCGAGACCGATCATGATTTTTTCACCTTTGACGACATCGAGAAATACATCCATGATAGCATCCACGAGTTGATCATTCAAAAATGAAAAATGTGGCTTGTGAGCTTCGAGGATTTTCTCGTAGAGTGCGGTCTGTTCCATGACATCTCGTCGCTTTTTGAGGATTTTCACTGCTTCAGAGTGAACTGACTCGATAGATTTTCGAGTAATTTGTGGTTCGTGAAAATAGGTCACAGTATTGAGACGAGGCTTGCTCTTTTGCATATCAAAATCAGCCTGGAGAATGACTTCCATCATACCCTTGTTGATGACACCAGCCATACCAAGCTCTTTGATGAGGACTGATACAAGAGCATCACGAGACATGATACCTGCATGTTCGTGGAGGATACGTGCCGCCATCCCCTGAATATCAGCAAGAGGAGTACTCTTGATCATGCTTCCAATACTTTTGACACCTTTATCTTCGATTTGTCGGACACGCTCACGAGTGATACCATAATTATCTCCTATTTCTTGAAGTGTTTCTTTGTGACCGTAGAGTCCGATACGGTGAGTAATAACATATGACTCTTTATCGCTCAGTCGTGCGAGAAGTGATTCAAAGGCAGACTGAATATTTGCAGCAGTAATAGCAACCATAAATATAAAAAAGAATTAAATCTCTCCCTATATATATACGAATCTTTGTACGGAAGTCAAAGAAAAACTTATATATCATTTCACTTACTGAGAAGAGAATCCCACATAGCATGATTCTGAAGGGCATCATGAGCAGCAGACTCCTGTGCAAGTTTTTTATTTGTCCCAACACCTGTGCCAATAGTCACTCCTGATATGGAAGCGGATACTGTGAAGATTTTCTCATGGTCTTTTCCCTCTTCGCTCATGACAGTATACAGCGGTGTAGTATTGATATGTTGCTGTACCATTTCTTGGAGGCGAGATTTGGGATCTTTGGTATCAAGTTGTACCTTTTCTGATACAAAAATGATATTTTTTACGACATCTAAAACGGCATCAAATCATTGATCGAGATAGAGTGCTCCGAGTATGGCCTCAAAAGCATCGGCGAGAATATTTGGATTCTTTGCTCCTCCTGCATTTCGCTCCCCCTGGGACATGAGAATAACCTCATCAACACCGTATTCTAGGGCTATCGCGGCGAGGTGTGTACCTCGTACAAACCCACTCCGGAGATCTGTCATCCAGCCCTCTTCTTTGAGAGGGTAGGTCGTGAAAATGAGATGCGTCATAGCGAGTTCGAGTGCAGCATCACCGAGAAATTCGAGACGTTCATTATGTGTGGCTATATCCTTTGGTGATTCATTGAGAAAAGACCGATGTATACAAGCAGTCTGATAGAGGGTGATATCACGAGGAGTGATATGAAGTCGTGTCAGTATTTCTGGAATTTTTGTAAAAAAATCAGGCATTACGCAGTATGAAAAAGGCTATAAGTCAGTGGCTTGCGCTCTCCCCAAGTTTTCCTGATTTCGTCACGTTTGGCAATCACCGTATTGAGTATACCGTTTATGAGATTTTTTCCAGCATCATCAGAATATCTCTTTGCGAGTTCAATAGCTTCATCGATAGAGACTCTGACGGGGACATCTGCTGGACACACAACCAGCATCTCATCGAGACAGATGAGGAGTATGAGCGCATTGATAGTCGGAAGTGTTTTGATATCGTATTTTGGAGCCGATTCATAGATTACAGAGAGGAGCTTTCCCTCGTTTTCGAGGATGGATGTCTCCAGAGTCGCAGCATAGACATCGTCGATACGCTCAGGCTCATCAAAAAATGCATCATTTTTAGACGCAGAAATACCCGCAATGACGCGGGTATAGAGAGACTGGAGCAGGAACCGACGAGTACGAGAGCGAGAGAAGGACATAAAAGAAAAAATAGATGTAAGTGTAGAGATAGAGGGTAGAGAGGATTGTATTTATAAATTTCTCTACTTCTACGACTACTTCTACTTCTTTTTTAGGCTATTTCGCTCGAATCACTTTCTTTGGTTTTTTTGCAGTTTTTGGTGTCGTAGCAATAACCGTAAATGGTTTGTGCGTTACACCAATGATGGCACCAGATTCGTCCCGGAGAAACGGAGTTCTCTCGAGAAGCTTTTTACCAGCGCGGATTTCCCAAGCAGACGTACGAATACGTGTCTTAGACTTGGATTTTTTCTTTTTTGGGGAGAAAGTCATAGGAAGTTAAGTAGAGAATAAAGAGGATACAGAGGGTAGATGTAGAAGGTAGGTAGGAATATTATAAATCCGCTCTACTTCTATG
>CAZLKD010000039.1:0-8189 GCA_964560015.1 uncultured Candidatus Peribacteria bacterium | reverse complement strand
AATTCTCTTCGATATATTCAATTTTCTCTGATACGCGAGACTTCGCTATGGAGTTTTCGTGCTTCTCAGACATTTTTCCATCATCATACAAATTCTTTCTCTGCTGTTGTGGAGATTTTTTCGGCAATTTCAGGATAGTTTGTGTTTATGTATCGGGCAAAGTTAGGGATATCTCATGTCTTATTATGACGACGAAACTCCTCCCAGAGGACACGGGTAGTATCCCTTGGGCTTTTTTCGTAGGCTTCCGTGAGGTTTCAGATGAGAATATGTTCGTGGTTCATGGGTTTAGCTTATGATCAGAGGACTGTATTGATCTTCAATTGAACGCAATTTTCTCATAACAATCTCACATTCCATATGCATTTGCTTCATTACTTCCTCCTCTTTACGAGCAAGTGCTGATTTTCGATTATCTATATGTTGTTCTATGGTTTGGGTATTTTCTCTCTGCAATATATCTGCCAAAATTGCCCGTCAGTGATAGTGAGTGGTATATGATTTTAGATTTCGTTTTTCTTGTTCGATGTCTTCTTCCGTTTTTTTGCTTAGATTTTTTGCGTGTATAAATATACAATCCTCTACCATCTCAGTTAATTTCAAACTGAATCTATTAATAAGAAAATTTTTCTTTAGTTCGCTTTGAATAGTCTCAGGGAGCGATTCCAAGAGAGTTACTAATGATTCTAGGAGATCTTTTTTAATCGTTTGTATTTCTTTAACAGCGTTACCGATTTCGCCTATTTGTAATTCTGTTCGAAAATCATTCAAAACTTCTATTACTTTTTTGATTTCGTTTTTTTGCATCGTTCTACTGAGGGTATTTTTCATGATTCTTACTTTTCATATTTGTGTTGATCTCCCAATTTTTCTCACTATTTCTGCTTTTTTTGGTCAGAGAAAATCAATAGACTTGATCCAAGATTTTATAGGGCCATGTAAGAGCAAGGTAGTATCTGCGTTAGTGCCTTTTGTATCAATTATCAGGGAATTTCAGAAACGTATTATTTGTGTCACTATGTATTCTGCTGTTTCTAAGTCTTCTCAGGATGGCCCCATCCAACCAGTTAATACACTGGTAGCTATGGCACTCGTTGCACCAGTAAGAGTTGTGAGAAATTCTCTCCGATTCTGTCCATTTTCCTCTTGAGGATGGATAATTCACCACACAATATGTGCAAAGTGTTTGTTTTTTTCTTCCCATCCCTGGAGGAAATCATCGTGGTTTGTTTGGGTGATCTCGCCAAAGAGTGCTGTATCATTGGATTTGATGTATTTCACAAAGTCTCCGAGACTTATTTTTGAGCCTTCTGAGAGTGTTTTTTTGTATCGTTGCCAGAGATTTCTGAGCTTTGTGACCCTGATTTCTCACGGAGATACTTCGAGAGATGGTTTATTGTCTTCAGATTGACCAGTCATGTATTATACAATACACTTATTAATTATTTGTCAATTTTAGAGAAAGAAGTTTTTCTCACATTCCTGATAGATTTCCTTTCTGAGAGCGGTGAGTCCGGTATTGTAGGCTGTATTTTTCTCTACGATACTGTGTGATTTTCTTCACTTGATCCAGAACCCGAGAGTCGTGAGTATGATGAGTATGGAGAGGATATCAATCCAGTACATCTGTGACAGAAATGTTTGGAGGAGGAGTTGCATATTAGACAGTAGAGGTTACGTCTTTGAGTTCAGTGACGACGAGGAGGCGGTTTATAGCTGTTCCAAGTGGCCAACATGTCATGAGGGTGAGCCTTTTATCATCTTCGTAACCTCCGATAGAGGAGACGTGTCCAGGCTTGACGACCATTTTTTCTTTCACGACGTACGTGAATTTGGTTTGGTGAAAGTAGACGATGATTTCATCTCCAGCAACGAGCTCATTGAGGAGAGCGAACACATCTTTGTAGTTTCCTTTTGCCCATGGATAGTTCGAGCTGTGGCCAAAGATAAAGCTGTTTCCCTTTTCTCCAGGATCGGCAGAGCCTGGGTATTTCACGACGCCATTCTCGAGCTCTTTCATGAATATTTTCTGCCATTCGGTAGAATTATCTGCATCATGATGCTCGACATTCACGAGTGGGATATTTTTCCCGATTTTTGGGATGATGATACGATCTTCGTAGGGCGCAATATTCACCGAGAGGCTGACATGGGCGATATCCTGGTTGAAATAATCAGCCCCGAGAGCGGGTGTTGCTATCTGGTTTTTCTCGAGATTTTTGCGCATAATTCGCTGTTTTCTGAGTTGTCGCAGGTTTTCTGTGTCACTATTTTCATCTATATTTGTGCTGGTGATACTTCCCTCCATCTGCTGCTGTTCTGCAGCGAGTTGTTCGGGCTGTATGAGCGCTCGAGCAAATGCGCTGTATGCTGACCAATTTGACGCGAGTAAAAGTATCAAAAAGATAATACTGGTCATGAAGATAAAATGGATCATGCCTCTGAGATTTTTGACCCATGAGTGGCGTTTTTCTATCTTTTTTTCCTCTTTTTTGACCCAATTGAGGATATCGTGAGACGTATCAAATATTTCTGTGAGGATAATATCGTGATTTTTTGTCTGATTCTTTTGATGTATATCATTCCAGTAGGCCATACATCTAGCCTACCATACCCTGTTTTTGATAGCAAATATTTGAGCCCTATTGTTCGAGTTTCCAGGCAAGGCGCTGACGTATGCTCAAAAAGCCCCAAAATCATACGAAAAATCCGTAGACGAGGAACATCCCCGTAAAGCCAACAAATGAGATAAGGGCGCCACCAAATATGAGACCAAGAGCGTTAGCGAAATTGTTGAGGATCTTGAGAGGAGCGGCTGACGTATCTGCATTGATGATTTGCGTGTTCATGGTTTTGGAGTAGGCCTTGTTATATTCATCAGCAAATATGGATTGACTCATCGGATATCCGGCAGCATAGCCTGTACTGTTGAGCATACCAAATATGACGATTGCTGCAACGCCGATAGCACCACCTATATTACCGGCTCAGGCCAATCCCAAGAGCGCTCCAGCCGAGAGAAAGAGTCCGAGTGTGATAATGGCAAATTTCCCCCGTGTTTCCGCTTTTTTTATCCAGAACATCTGGAGTCCATAAGCAGGTATCGCGAGTACTCCGATAAGTATGAAACCACTCTGAATGATGTTTTTTACCTCTGCCGAGTCCTTTAGTGCTGCATCGAGGTATGTGATGAAGAATGTTGTCACAATCGTGTCCCAGCATCCAAATACAAATATACACCCCGTAGTCCAGAGGAGCATGGGGACAAATGTTTCTTTTCCGAAAATGAGCTTGTAGATGCTCCCAAATTCGACCTTTGTTTTTTGGATGATATCGCCCCAATTGAGCTCCATTGTCAGCTCTTTTGGTTTCATGATGATATAATTCATGTCACCTTTTATTTTCTGGAAGTCCCCAGTAGACATGGTAGTTTTTATATAGGCTGCTGTTGTGGCTTCGAGCGCTTTTGTTTTTTCTATTAAGTGGAGGTTTTTAACTGCTCAAGCATTAAATGTCTCATGAGAATTATCGAAATAATTTTGTATAAAGACCCAAACACAGATGATGAGAAATATGAGTACAAAGAGTATGAGCTGTGTTGAATCAGTTCTGAGTGAAAGCACTGCTATGGAGATGAGGACTCCTGATATGGATCATATTCACATTGCGATGTTGTTTTTTGACATGGCAGTATCATACTCCGAGGGATCACAGTGATTGAGAAGGTAGGAAATTGTGGTGATGTCGTATATTTCCTTGACTGTTCCGTAGAGGATACCGACAAAGAGCAGCAGAATAAAGTTGATACCTGTCGTGAGAAATGTACGCGTGATTTCGAGTATGTTTCCATTCAATTCAAAACTCATATCACCCGCAGTACGTACGAGATACAAAAAGACTATAGCCGCCAAGATCATGAGCCCATTGGCTACTGAGAGCATTGTTTTTGATGGCACATGTCTCTGGATAGTACCGAGTGGCACGTCGATTACCATCGACCAGATATTTCCAATACCCAAGAATATACCGACGAGCAGGGGAGATCAGACGATAAAACCAAAGAAAAAAACACTCGTGAGGTGGAAAATCAGCCAAATAGCGCCATAGACGCTTATGACGTTATAGAAATTTTTGAGGATTTTTTCCTTTTCAGGCAGGACTGGAGTAACTATCTGAGTCATAGATGTATTGTATCGTATTTTGCTCTCAGAGTAAAATATTTGATATTATTGTCGTGTTCCGTAATTGAGAACCCATATATTATCACATTGTCCGACGCCGATTTCACGGAAATCTGGCTCAAACATGTTTTCTCTGTGATGAATACTCGTGATGAGCTGATCGAGTATTTGTGCAATAGTTGTTTGTCCAGAACCGAGGTTTTCACCACCTATAGTATAGACGTAGCCACCATCTCTGAAGCGTTGTTCGAGAGTGCTCCCACCCAGCTCGTGAGTGATATAGCCAGCTTTGCAGAGAGCGAGAGCGTAGTTCTGAGCTATAGAATCGAGGGTGGATGATTCTGTGAGGGAACTGAGACCGCGATCAACCCGTCTCTTACTGTGCTCTGCTATGAGGAGCGATCGGATAGTATCGAGAGTGAGGGTATTTTTTTGGTATGTGAGGAGCCCCTTCGGTGTATATCCATCCTGACAGATAGCCCCATCGACGATGCTTTCTGCTTCACAAAATAGATGCCCTAGGTAGGCAAACATAGCTTTTGTGTTCTCGGGGATTCGTGTGCTATTGGTGTAGAGACGGAGAGCCTTTTGTATTTTCTGCATTTTAACAGATTGTTCAGATGCAGGTCGTCCATCGATGATTTTGGCACGATAGGTATCGTATATTTTCTCCATTCTGGCTTGAGAATAGCCGTCGAGAGCAAAGCTTAAGGAGCTGATACTGATGAGGAAAATGGAGAGAATTTTTTTCATAAATGGCAAAAAATGAGAATGTCCTTATAGTACGTGTATAATTTCCTTTTCAATGGTTCCTGCGCCAATATTCTTGACTCTTCGAAACAAAAAACAACTCACGCATGACGTCTATGAGCTGGGGTATGAGAGTGAGCAAGTTATGACGATACTCCCAGGCCAGTATCTCCTCTGCGACACTTCGTGAGATCCCAAATTACGTCGTTCCTATTCGGTGAGTTGGGTAGAAGGGAAGAGTATTTTTTTTATTATCAAACGTGTCCCAGAAGGAACGGGGGGGAGTGTGGCGATCTGTGATCAGGAAATCGGCCATAGAATGCAAGTCTGGTGACCTATGGGGCGCTTCGTATTGAGAGATACTCTCTATCCGAAGGTGTTTATAGGCACTGGTACGGGATTTGCTCCACTCTACTTTATGCTCCGATCAGAAATACAAAGTACAAAGTACAAAGGACAAAATAATTGATTTTTCTTATTTTGAGTGAGAGAACTGAGTGATACATACTATGTCGATCAGCTACAGCAATGGTCTGAGAATTCATGATTTGATTATGAGATTTATTGTTCACGAGAATCTTCAATACTACCAGAGAAGCACCACGAATGACGCATAACGGAGTATCTCATTCCAGAAAGACTCTCTGAGCTTAATACAACAGGTGAAACGGAGTTCTATATTTGTGGAAGCCCAGCGATGGTCACCGAAGTTCGTTCGATGCTCCAGCTCTATGGTATTTCGCAGGAGAAAGTGTTTTTTGAGCAGTATTAAATTGACATAATAATATTTAATTTATAATATTATTATGTTTCAATTGCAAGTAGATTACTGATCATGCTGAGGACAATGTAGGGATTGTAAATTTTCTCGCCCTTCTTCTATTTCCTTGGATCATCTTCGATTCTCTTCTACTCAGAAAAATATTATTGATCGTGTTGTGCGTATTTTTGGACAAAAAAGACACCAAGAAGCCAGTTTGAGCATTCCTCAGTGTCTCAGTACTTTTACGCATGAAAGTGATTTTGTTGATACTGGTGACTTACCTGTAACAGAGCTCGGTCTGTATGTCACATTATCTACAGCCAGTGTTGATGATATTGTTCGGGGGGTTGATATTTTTTTAGAACGTTACCCCCTTGCTCACCGTGTGTCATTTTCCTTTGCACGATGATTTCAAAACCCTCATTTGCAACGAGAAATGTTACGAGAAATGGGGTCTGATTTACTGAATTTTTTAAACTGAAAAAAACAAATCTGTACTTTTGAATTTGCTTTCTGAGCGAACGATATTGTAGATATGCGATCTTTTACGCCCCTGCATAGGGATTTTTCTCAGATTTCTGCTTGATCTGACCAACATCCTCTCGTTGAGGCACTTCAGACGATTCTTGCACGTAAAGTTGATGATATTATCATTATTTCTCGAGATGGACTTGAAAAATTCAGAAGACGAGCAATCAGATTCAGCTTACCGGGAGGACGCAAGTTTTTATTAGGGCTTTATCGTGAAAAAAATACCCCTCGTTCTTTTGATGTTATGGACGCTGTTAAAATTATGGGTGATACTCCAGAGCCAAATTTTCATATTTCTCCAACCCAAACTTTTCTTTATCATCATCCATTATTAGCACGTATACCAGGTATTCAGGTAAAACACGAAGAAGTACATGAGCTACTGGATTTTTACGAAAAGGGTAATCCCTGGCCACAGCTTGTGCAGTGATCTGTATTGAAACATTCAGGAATGTTTTCTTAAAGACACACCACCACTGGCTCACGTTCCCAGACTTTGAGCACCATTTTTCCGAGGTCTTTTGCGAGGAATTCACGGAAACTCTTGTCACCTTCTTCGGGTTTTTTTGCTGAGAGGGCTTTCTTGAGATAGTCACTGATTGCTGCGTGAGATGCGACGATTTCATCCGGGAAAAAGAGTCCACGAGATTCGACCGTTGCATCTTTGGTATTGACGACGAGGACACCTTCTTCACCGAGTTGGATACGCTCTTTGATAGCGCGAGTTTCGAGAGAACCGATACTCATACCATCGACACCGAGGGCTTCGAGTGGGATTTTTTTACGAGAGAACACGAGTTCGTGTTTTTCATCGATTTCTACAATAGAACCATCTTCGATGATGAGGACATTTTTTGGATCCCATCCCATCTTGACCGCTTCACGTTTGAGCGTGAGTCGTTGTGAGAGATCTCCATGAACAGGGACGATGTATTTTGGACTGACGAGGTTCATGATGACACGCTGTTCTGCGATACCACCGTGACCACCTGAGTGGACTTCGAATTCTTTGATAGTGATGATCTTTGAACCAAATCGATTGAGACGGTTCATCATCTCAGAGATGGCGAGTTCATTACCAGGGATAATAGAAGACGAGAGAATGATGGTGTCACTTGGCTTGATAGAAATTGTCGGATGATCACCGCGAGAGATATTATTCAGTCCACCAAATTCTTCACCCTGGGCACCAGTGGTGATGATGATTTGTTTGCTTTCAGGGATGCTCTCCATGGTTTTCTTGTCGAGTGGTTTGATGACACCTTCCTTGCATTTGAGGTATCCAATTTCTCGAGAGATGGCCACACAGTCAACCATACTTCGACCATTGATGAGGACAGTTCGTCCGAGCTCTTGTGCTATGGTGACGATATCCTGGATACGAGAGATAAGTGTTGAGAAGTTTCCGACAATCACACGTTCGCGAGCTTCTTGGATGAGCGCCTTGAGCTCTCCTGTAACTTTTGTCTCAGACGTGGTCCATTCCTGACGAGCAGAATTGGTTGTTTCCTGGAGGAGAACATCGATACCGCGACTCGCGATACGTGCGTAATTTGCGAGATTTGCTGGCTTATCAATACGTGGGAAAAATTCCACTTTGTAATCACCCATGTGCATGATACGAGCGCTTGGTGTCTCGATGTAGACACCACAACTATCAGGGATGGTATGGTTGACGCGGAAAAATTCGTATTTAAACACTCCAACATTGGCCATTTTTCCTGCATCAGGATTGACGGTGAAAAATTGGACTTTGTTTTTGAGGCCTGCTTCTTCGAATCCTTTTTTTATCATGGCAATCGTAAATGGAGCACCATAGATAGGAGGGAAACCAAGTGCTGGTATGATATTTTTGAGCGCACCGATATGATCGAGATGTCCATGAGTGATAAACATCGCTTTGATACGCTTGATATGCGGTTGGAGGAATCGGATATCGGGGAGGAGGTAGTTAAATCCTGGAG
>CAZLKD010000038.1:0-8406 GCA_964560015.1 uncultured Candidatus Peribacteria bacterium | reverse complement strand
ACTCGATGCGAGCAAAGGGGAGAATTATCGTGGACTCATTGCCTATGTTGATTCCTTATGTGAGCCATTGAGACCGAAGTGACTCCTTGTATTTCATTCTCAAAAGAGCTCATCACTTTGAGTATGGTCGTTTGTAGTTCCAGGAAAACATCCAAATGATGTTGCTGATATATGTGCAGAAAAAGGTATTTGTCTGCGCTCATGACATCATTGTTGTGAACCACTCCACGCATACCTCGGTGTTCCTGGGACGGTGAGAATAAGTATAGGTTTTGATACAACGCGGGATGATATTGATAGTTTTTTTGCAGTTCTCAACACTTTGCTATAATCTCTCTATATGCTCAAAATTCGCTTCTTTTTTCTCCAAATTCTTTTTTTCTGTGTGCCACTCATGTATGCGTGGCTCTATTTACCAGGTACTGAATATACAATCGCTGACCTGGTTGCACAAGTTTTCCCGAGTTTGCATTGGTCTGGTTTTGAATCCGTCAAAGTGATTTTTGTCCTCTTTGTTTCTGTAATTGTCATACTCACTACTCTCGGGGACTGGTTTGCTAAAAATAGGCAGATACGCCGTGTTTTTTTAGTGAGTTTGCTGGTTTTTGTAATATGGTCAGTTACCTCCTATACGCTCAACAGACACATCAATCCATACTTTCTCATTGGTAATCCTGAGAAGACGCATGGATGGTTTTTTTATGCCATTCTTTTTTGTCTCTTCTGGATTCTTCGATCACTTAATCAGGTAGAAAAAAAACAACTTTTCCTGATGAGTATCCTGGGATTTATGTGAGTGGCATTATACGCTCTCTTTCAAAAATTAGGGCTTGATCCGTTGCGTCACTCCTATAACACTCGACTTGATTTGTGGCGTGTATTTTCTACGCTCGGGAATCCCAATTATTTGGCTGGATATGTGCTAGTTCTCTTGCCACTTTTGCGTGTATATCGTTTTCCAAATGAGCTCAATTGGCAAGAACATCTCTGGGAAATATCTATCTGGTTTATCTCAGGCGTCCTCATCTATTGGACGGGGAGCTATCTCGCTTGGATACTCTTTGCGGGGTATGTCGGTTTTGTGATTGTTCAGCACGTGTTACCAAAAAAATGACACCGAACAGCATTCTGGATTTCTGCACTCATCATCTTTGTCGTCTTGTGAACGTATCTGGGGCAACACTATGGTCATGATATCCTCGCATCACAGAAAATGAAATGATTTATCGCACGTTGGTATCTCTGGGAAACAGGTATTTCTGCGCTCACACATGACGCATGGCATTTCTTATTTGGTTTTGGTCCTGACGGTTTCCTCTCTGTCTCTGAAAAATTCCGTCATTCACTCCTCTCTGTCTACGAGGATCCTGCGTATCGAATTGATAGAAGTCACAATGTATTTATTGATTTTGCTCTGCATTTTGGCGTTCCGATGCTCTGCATCTTTCTCTGGTTTATAGGTAAAACGCTCCCATCACTTTCTCAGGATAAAAAAGTGGCACTCTTGATTTTTGCTCTTTATTTTTCGTTTAACATCCCCGTACTTGTCCACTTCCTCATCGTGATGCAGATATTTACGAGTGTGAAGTACAAAAATTAATCTCCTATAAGCCCGTGATTTTGGAGGGCTTCGGCTGTTTTTGTCCCAAATGATTTTTTGGCTCTCTCAAAAGACCAAGAGGTGAGTTCTTCTATTTTTGAAACGCTGGAGAATATTTTTTTTCGTGCAACTGGTCCAATGCCTGGGATTTCATCGAGGAGAGTTTTGGTGTAGGATTTTTCCCGGGAAATTCGGTTATAGTTAATGGCAAAACGGTGTGCCTCGTCTCGTATTTTTTGTAGTATCATGAGTTCTCCTGATCATTTTTCCAGCAAGATGGGTTCAGATTTCTCAGGAAGAAATACTTCTTCTATACGTTTTGCGAGGGATATGATGGGAGGAGTTCATCGTTCATCGTTCATCGTTCATCGTGTATTTTCAATTGCCTTGATTGCATGTGAGAGTTGTCATTTGCCACCATCGATGATGATCATGTCTGGCCACGGGTCTTCTCCGCGTAGAGCTCCGAGAGTACGTCTCGTCAGTATCTCATCCATAGAAGCAAAGTCATCTATGCGTCCTGTTTCGAGTGTTTTTATTCTGTATTTTTTGTAGCGTTTTGATTCTGGTTTACCATTCACGAGTACTGATTTGCTTGCGACAGTATGCTCACCATGACTATGTGAGATGTCGAAGCACTCAAAGACGATATCTTTTTTCTTTTCCAATCCCTTTGTTTCAAGGCCTATTTTTTCCATGAGACTTATCATCGTTTTTTTGGAAAGAGTCGTATTTTTGAATCCGGACATTTCTTCTTGATAGGCAAAATTGAGCAGATTCGTGTGTGCGAACTCGAGGATTCGTACTTTCTCTCATCGGCTCGGTTCTTTTACCTGTATATTTTCTGAGTTGACGTATTTTTGGAGATCCTTCATCGACGTATAATCGATATCAGTGTAGAGTATTTTTGATGGTTCTTCTGCGAGGTGCTGGAGTATGGCCTGGCTCGTGAGTTCTTCATGCGTTTCCTCGAGAGGATTAGCGATTTTATACTCGTGAACGCCCACAATCATACTATTTTTGACTTCGATAAAACTGATAAAAAGATGGTTGTATTTTTCGAGAGTCACTATCACTGTTGCGTTTCCCGAGATAGCGTCTCGGACGATTTGCCGGCTTCCAGCTGATTCTATTTGAGAGATGAGGTTTTTATATTCTGCAGCATCCTCATAACGCCTCTCTTGCGCTGCTATTTTCATCTTATTTTGCAAGTCTTGCATGATTGCTTCTTGCTTTCCGAGGAGAAAATCGCGTGCTTCTGAGAGTCTTTCTTTGTAGAGCTCTATTTTTTTCTTATCTCCTGTACAGTGGCCAGGGCAGAGGCCGATGTAGGTATCCATGCAGGGTGGACCAAATTTTTCTATCTTTTCATGATTTCAGAGGCAGAAGAGCTTTCGGATAAAACGGACGTAACTTCTTGTATCAAAATATTGGCTATAGGGGCCGAAATACTCTCCGTGCTTTGTTTTTAATCGGGTTCTTATGAGGCAGGGAATTTCATCCTCTGTGATTTTGATGTATGAGAGATTTTTCCCATCCTTCATGAGGACATTGTATTTTGGTTGGTTTTTCTTGATGAGATTGGTCTCGAGCATGAGGGCTTCGAGGTCTGATTTTGTTTCGATAAAGTCGATCTTTTCTACGACTTTTACCATCTTTTTTTTCGCAAAATTGAGAGAGGCGCCTGGCATGAAATATGACTTGACTCGAGCCCGCAGATTATTTGATTTTCCGATATAAATAATCGTATCTTCCTTATTTTTCATCAGATATACCCCTGGGCAAGAGGGGATATGACTATAGAGGGAAGACAATCTTTTCATTGTCCTCTATAGTAATTAAAAATGAAGAATTAAAAAAGAAAAATGGAGAGCCCATAAAAAAACCTCTCGATTGCTCGAGAGGTTTTCATAACCTGAGAAGTGAACTATTCAGCGAGGAGACGAGTGATAGCTGCATCAAAATTTGCTTCTGGTTGAGCTCCTGATACGACTTCATATTTACCTGTTTTAGTATTGATGAGGACGTTTCCTGGAGTACCATTGACACCAAATTTGTTTGAACCTTCGTTTTGACTTGCTGTAACCTTGTCTTTAAATGTTCCAGCGTCAACACAGGCCTTAACTTTCTTTGTATCGGTTCCGATTTCCTTGAGAACACTGTCGATGACATCTTGTGTCGGAGTACCTTTTGAGAAAATTCCTTCTACGAAAGCGTAGAACTTGGTACTACCACCGAGCTCACCGACGCACTCAGCATTGAGAGCAGCAGGGAGAGCTGTTGGGTGGAAGGGGAGAGGATAGTGCTTGAAAGAAAATGCCAATTTGTTCCCGTATTTCTTTTCTATATTTGTGATTGCACCAGAGTCGTGAAGACGCTTACAGAAAGGACACTCGAGATCAGAGTATTCTACCCAGAGAATTTGAGCATCTTTGTTGCCACGAATATATGCGCTTTTTGTGATGCTCGCGATATCATCTTGCGTCAGTGAGCCACTTGCTTTTGGATCAGCTGCTGGCTGTTGCGCATTATCTGACGGAGCTGCTTGATCTCCGCTGAGGATTTTTGCCTGAGATTCGAGAGAGCTTTTTACATTTTCTGCGTATTTTGCATTGTTTACCATCTCTTTGTAGAGCTTGTAGTTTGCTCGACCGCCGACTTGGTCGATCTGAGGCTGTTGTACGAAAATGTATGTACCGATGAGGGTAATAAGTGTACTCGCTGCAATTGCTGCGTAGACACCAGTGTGACCATGATGGTTGTCCATAGAAATTTGTTTTTAGGAGATAGAAGGACGTCGCCAAGTATAACTCCAGAGGCATGAATCGCAAGGTATGGGAGACTATCGTGCCTTTACTTTCCAGAAGAGCGTTGTGCCCTCTAGAGTTGTACACAAAAATATTTCTTTGACAGAGGATGAGTTTTTTCTACAATGCCCTCACATTATTGAAGCGAGGAGGGATGGCAGAGCGGTTTAATGCAACAGTCTTGAAAACTGTCGTGGCGCAAGTCACCCTGAGTTCGAATCTCAGTCCCTCCGCCATTCAATAATTCTAAATCTCGACCAGCGTCGGGATTTTTTGTACACTTTTTTGCTGAGATTCGAACCACTCCTTTCGCTTTGCTTCAGTCGGGTTGACTCGATGCTCGCTTGCTCGCATCCCCCTCAGTCCCTCCGCCATGATTTGCTTTTAGCAAATCAAGAAAAAGATAATAGAAAAAGAAAACAGAGTGGAATTATTTAATGTAATCTCAGCGAAAGCTGGGATTTTTTATTCTTGTTTGCAAATAGAGATAAATCTCAATAATTCTCTTGTTATTTTTCGTTATATTTTTATGTCACAATTACTTATAGGATTTATAGGTCAGGGATTCATTGGCAAAAATATGGCTGATGACTTTGAAAATCGGGGATATACTATTTTTCGTTATTCTAAGCGACTTGATACTCCAGAGAATCGTCAGAGACTCTCTGAATGCGATATCGTCTTTATCAGTGTGCCTACACCGACGACTCCAGAGGGTTTTAATTGCGATATCCTCCGTGAAGTTCTCGGGCTTGTTGGTGCTTGAAAAACTGCCGTCATCAAATCTACGATGATGCCAGGTACGTGTGAGAAGCTACAAGCGCTCTATCCTGACTGTTATGTATTTCATGCTCCAGAGTTTCTTGCTGAAAAAACTGCTGCCTATGATGTCGCTCATCCGACGAGAAATATCATCGGTTATCCTATTGATACCGCAGAATACAGATCCCGAGCGCAACAAGTCATCGATGTATTGCCAGAAGCCCCTGTGAATATCATCTGCACATCACGAGAGGCAGAATTTATCAAATATGGGAGTAATTCTTTCCTGGCGCTGAAGGTTATTTATGCAAATATTCTCTATGATCTTGCACAGGCTTCAGGTGCTCACTGGGATGTCATAAAATACGGCATAGGCTCCGATCCACGTATTGGGACAAGTCATCTCGACGTCATCCATGCGTCATGAATCGATGAACATCAGGGGAGAGGGGCAGGAGGGCATTGTTTTATTAAGGATTTCGCTGGATTGCTTGAATATACCAAAAGTGTTGGTATGGATCCCCTCGGAGTCGCATTTCTCGCTACTGCCCAAGAGAAGAATATTGATCTCCTTGTGAAGAGCCATAAAGATCTTGATCTGCTTGCTTGAGTACACGGAGCAGAAAAAATACAATAATTACCCCTAATTTCTTTCTATGACTTCTCCGCGCTGAATGAAGACTGCTATTTTTACGACGATTGCTCTCGATCTCATCGGTCTGACTATTATTTTTCCTCTCCTTCCAATTTTTGAGACACAATTTGGAGCGAGTCCTATATGGATAGGCATTATGGGAGGTATTTATGCACTTTGTAGTTTTGTCGCGTCACCACTTCTCGGACGTCTCTCCGATCGAATGGGACGAAAAAAAATCTTGGCTATCAGCGTCTTTGGTTCTGCAGTTGGTTGGTTGATTACTGCCTTTGCTCCCAATTTTTGGTGGGTGCTAATCGGTCGTATTATCGATGGAGTTACTGCAGGGAATATGACTATTGCACAGGCAATGCTTTCTGATATATCACGGGATGAAAAAGAGAGAGCTCAATACTTTGGTATTTTTGGCATGATGTTTGGACTTTCTATGATTGTTGGTCCTTTTCTCTGAGGCGTTTTGGTTCAATGGGGCTATATGGTGCCTTTTCTGTTCACAGGTATTATCAGTTTTTTCAACGCTCTGTTTATCACATTTTTTCTCCCAGAGACATACAAGCCAAGCATTATTACGACGTACCTCAAAAAGAGTTCTTTTCCAGTTTTTGGAGCACTTATGAGAGGACACACAGCACTCTACCTCTGGGTAGCATTGCTCGTTGGTCTCTGAGCGGGAGTCTATCGAAATTCCTATAGTCTGTATATGGATAGATTTTATCACCTCTCTATTTCAGAGATTAGTTATGTCCTCATGGGTGTCGGTGTTTTTATGGCGTTTTGTCAGGGATTTTTACTCTGAAAATTTTGGCTAAAAAAATTCTCTCCACGCCAAATCCTCACGATTACCCTTATTGCTTCAATTATACTCTTTACTGCGACAGCGATGTATGATCAATTCGGAAGTCGTCAGATACTTATCTGGATTGCTCTCGAGGTAACTATGGTATTTTTTACCATTGCCATGTGGCCAGTGCTCCAGTCTGAGTGAATTTCAAAAGCTGCAAGTGATACACGTGGGGAAGTGAGCGGGTATTTCTCTGCTGTTTTTAGCCTCACGGCAATTGTCGCGCCGATCCTGGGCTGATACTTCATCAACCATATGGTGTCACCGATGTGGATTGCAGGAGTATTTTCTGCGGTCGGTTTTATCGTTTTCTGGATAAGAAGGCAAGAGTTTTAGACCTATTTCTGTTTGCACGCTGACTAAAAAAATGATATTATAGAATTATGCTTCCAAATCATTCTCCATGGTTAGAACAGCTGGATCAATCCATTGATTTTCCTAGTGTAGTTTCTCATGGAAAAGCTGATATTGTGGTTATCTGAGCTGGAATTGCTGGGGTTTCAACAGCGTATCAGATACTTACTCAGACTGATCTTGAGGTTACATTGCTTGAAGGTAAAAAAATTGCTCGTGGTGCGACCGGACATAATGCCGGTCAAGTGGTACTCTACTTTGAGAAGCCATTTCAAGAGATTGTCAGGGAATACGGTCTCGAGAAGGCGATAGATGGCCAGAAATCACTTTTTCGATGATTTGATATACTCATCGATATTGCCGAAAAGATTGGCATGCGAGAGCAGATAGAAGTATGCGTAGGCTATATGGGCATCAGATCCATGGCGGAGCTCACGCGTCATCTCGAGAATAAATACTTGAGAGATGCTGGGTGAGCCCAGTTTGACGCTATCTTTGTCGATCGGCACTGGTCCATCATCAACCAATTGCCAGAAAAATTTCAAGACCTGGTAACAGTCGTAGACCAGACTTTTATTCGTGAAAAACTCGAAACAAGTGAGTATTTTCCGATTATGCTTACGAGCCGTAAGGCATGTGCTAATTCTGCCCTTTTCTGCCAAAATGTCATTCAATACCTCCTCAAACACTTTTCAGAAAGAATTCATATCTATGAGCACGCACCAGTCACAGAGATACGTTTGTATCCTGATCGGGCGAATGAAGTCTGGGTAGACCAATATAAGATCGATGCTCTAGATATCGTGTTGTGCACTAATGGTTTTGAACAATTTCATATTGTAGATCTCCACCACTCAAGT
Source organism: uncultured Candidatus Peribacteria bacterium (assembly GCA_964560015.1). Lineage (GTDB taxonomy): Bacteria > Patescibacteriota > Gracilibacteria > BD1-5 > JAGOOR01 > JAGOOR01. Next base: position 527 of record CAZLKD010000038.1, on the reverse strand, counting down.
TCGCGAGAGATGGATAAGGTTTTTCATAAAAATGTGCACGGTCTCGTGGGTTATATGGCTGGTTTTTTTGGGCCACATAAAACCCCAAGCGCTATCAGTTATTATCCAGATGCTCTTCCAGAGGACTGGAGATCTGATCGCTATTTCTATGTTACACGTCGTACCTTCGAGAAGGATGGAGAAAAAAAGAGTCTCATTTGCGTGGGGTGACCTGATAGTCTCGTGCCTCATGATATTCCCTATGATCCTACGACTCATGATCCAAAGGAATCTTATGATGAATTGCAGTCATTTCTCAAACAATATCGTACAGAAGAAATACCAGAGCAATTTCCCTACACATGGCATGGCCTCATGGGGTATACTCATACGGGGCTACGTTATATCGGTCAGGATCCACATACTCCACATCTCTGGTATAATCTCGGGTGCAATGGTGCCGGTATAGTTTGATCTGTCTATGGAGGTTGGAAAATCGGAAAAATATTTTCTGGCACGACATTTCCTCCGAGCATATTTGATCCACA
>CAZLKD010000037.1:7134-8489 GCA_964560015.1 uncultured Candidatus Peribacteria bacterium | reverse complement strand
GCTGTGACATTGACCTTGAAAGCAAGACTTTTTTCACTGGCGACGAGATGAGCCTCAGCATGACTCGAAGTATCACTCTCGACGATAGCACTCTGAAGCCTATGCCCTGCATCGGTAAATAATACAGTATTCACACCTACCGCACAGAGTATGGCGAGGATAACAGGGGATTTGAGCGAGTGTTTTTTCATAGCCACCTAATCTAAAATAATTTTCCCAATAGGATTTTTATACGTTTTATCAAGGGGATTTGCTCCGAAAGCGGAACAGGAATTGCTCATCTCATAATAAGCTGATCATCTGCAATATGCTTATCTGGACTTAGTGGCATTTCTTGAAGGTCACTTCTGAGAGTTATTTCTCGTTGCATTTCTGCAATATATGGATCAGGGTGTAGAATAGTCATATTTAAAATATTTTTTGATTAGGCTCCTTTTGATTCTTGCAACTCTCACAGAGTTCTTCTTCGGCAGCGATGATATAGCCACATCGTTTACACGTTGTGAAGCTATAGGTCGCTGTATGTCGAGGGGCAGTAGTGTTCATAGTGAATATATATTATCATGGTTTTTACTATAATGCAAATATTGGTGTTTTGCAATTCATGCCTATGATAATCCCATGCGCACCATACTCCTCGATATAGCTCCAAAAGATAGTAGACTCCTCGAATGATACAGTCTCGATGACCGCATCCTCGAGCTTCAAAAGCTTGTCTCGACCTATCAGGGAGTTGTCGTCCTGCAGACTCTTCAGAAAAGAGATGAGCCGGACTATAGTACTTATGTCGGAAAAGGCAAACTGGACGAAGTTCTTCATCTCGTCGATGCGCTCCAGGCAGATACTATTATTATTGGTAATATACTTAAGCCACGCCAGCTCTATGCTATTATCCAGGAGATAGAAAAGAGAAAAATGCACGTACAGGTCTGGGATAGGGTAGATCTCATCCTGAAAATCTTTCAACGCCATGCGAAAACTCCAGAGGCAAAGCTCCAAATCCAGCTCGCATCCATCAAGCATATGTGACCTCGTATATTTGGTATGGGTATGGAGATGGATAGGCAGGGCGGAGGTGGGGGATCAGCAAACAAAGGTATTGGTGAGACAAATACAGAGATCATGAAGCGACATCTACGAGAGATGGAGCGAAAAACACGTGAAAAAATTGACCACTATCGAAAGGTACGAGTACAGAATAGGGGGAATCGTAAGCGTATGAATGCCCGAACTATAGGTATCGTCGGGTATACCAACGCAGGGAAATCGACCCTCATGAATGCTCTCACCGATAAGGGTGTCTACGAAAAAGATGAACTCTTTGCGACACTCGGAACTACAGTCGGTCGTCTCAG
>CAZLKD010000037.1:0-7034 GCA_964560015.1 uncultured Candidatus Peribacteria bacterium | reverse complement strand
CCTGCACAAATCAAAAAACTCAAAACAACCTACAAACATCTCAAACCCATCTTTGTCTCAGCAAAGACAGGCGTTGGTATAGAGGAATTAAAGGCAAAAATATTAGTCGTTAAATTCAAACCTTAGCGCTTTCAGGGTGGCATGTTGTCTAACAATGTCTCAAGTTCTTCCCCCAATACATCGGAGGATCATTATCCCATTGCTAAAAATTTTTTCAAGCGTTGCTTGTGTTGCTGTGATACGCTCCGTTCATAAGGCGGTTAAGATCAGATGTCCATCTGAATTTTCTACTAATCATTGCTGTAAAAGCCTCGTTAGAGCAGCTAAGAGAATAGGTTTTTCGCTCCAATTTTCATCTTTTAATAATTCAGCTTCTGTAGGCTTAGATGTTTGTATATAGACGAGCATACATATATCATCCATGCTAAAATCTCCTTCTATAAGAAGAGCTGCGACGAGATCTCGCAGGTTCTGCATGACAAAGGATGTAAGTTCCTTAGGATTATGTCTTTTTATCGGAGAATCGCAGTCTTCTTCTACACTACCCATGATATTTGTGTATTGATAAATATAAAAAACCTATGTCTGTATCAGGGGGGCTAGGATAAAACCACAGAGTGTTTTATTATTGATCCAGTGGATACCAACTTATCATGAAGGCCATTAGGGTTATCCGATTGGGCTTCTTTCATCGCGCATTGTACAAGGTAATATTTTATGTCAAATACACTTGTCCCTGCTTTTTCTCTAAGTTCATCTTTTTTATTTCTTTCTTTCATCCGTTTCTGGTTGATAGAAAACGGTCCATTTCTTCGATTAGACTGGTGGAGAGTCCATGAGTTGAGCCATTTGTTTGCTCGTAGAGGAATCTCAGCAGCTCATGCTGAAAGCCGAGAGGAAGACTATGATACCAATCAAGAGAAAAGCTTTTTTTCTCGATTACTTCTGTGAAAAAAGCATCAAAACTCATTTTCAATTCTTGTGCATTGTGTCCGAGTCTTGCAACGGCAGAAGCTATCTCTGGATTGATTTTTTGAAGTTCAGGGACGACATTGTGTCGGAGGCGATTCCGAGGAATACTTGTATCGTCGTTTGTTTCATCATGGCCAAAGGGTATTTTATTTTTTTCTGCATAGTCGAGGATGTCATTTTTTGATATGGTAATCAGGGGGCGGAAATAGTCTCGAGAGCGCTCTTCGATGCCTACGAGGCCAGTAATACTCGTTCATTTTGTGATTCGATAGAGGAGGGTCTCTGCCTGATCGTCAGCATGATGGGCTGTGATGATACAATTGGCATGATGTTTTTTTCGCAGAGATTCAAAGAAATCTTGCCGAACTTTTCGGGCGTATTCTTCTATCGTCATTTTAGCTTTTTTTGCCTCTGTTTTTGCCTGTAGGGTGATTATTTCCAGAGGAATTTGGTATTTTTTGCAATATTTTTCTACGATATTTTGGTCTCTTGTGGCGCTTTCCCTGAGTCAGTGATGGACATGTGCTACTGTTATGTGAGCCGTTTTTCCAAACTCTCTCACGAGGTCGAGGAGAACCATAGAATCAGCACCACCTGAGCAACCCAGAATGACAATCTTTCACTCGATTTTTTTGAGAGTTTGTGTTACTTTTTCGGGCCATGTTTTTTTCTGTGCTGGAGACATGACTCTATTGTATCGATATTTTTGCAAAACGAAGAGAAATGGGGTAGACTGATGGTATGACTCAAGTTGGTGAACATATCCAGAATCTCCAAAACATCCTCCACAAAGATGCAATTGGTGCAGGCATGTATCTCCCGGAATTTCACCATATTCTCGATGAAATACGCCTTTCTCTCGACAAACAAGACTCCGACGGAGCAGTGATAGCGATTATTCGAGGAGCCCTCAATTTGCATGCTTCTGATGTCCATCTGGAGCTTCATGAAGTCGATTCATCCATACGATTTCGTATCGATGGTGATCTCGCAACTGTTGGAGAGTTGACGACAAAAGAACATAATACCGTTGTGGAGCGCATGAAATACCGTTCGAATCTCAAACTCAATATCCATGATGTGCCACAGGATGGAAAATTTCGATTCTGAAAAGAGGGGCACGATGCCCAGATAGATGTACGTCTTTCTGTGATGCCGACGCGTTATGGAGAGAGTGTTGTCTGTCGTATACTCGACTCTTCCGAAACAGTCATCCAGATGGATGGGCTCGGTATTATCGGTCCTCAAAAAGACATCATCACTCATGCGCTCAAGAAAAAACAAGGCATGATCCTCGTCACTGGTCCGACAGGTTCAGGTAAGACCACATCGCTCTATACGATGATTGACGCTCTCAAAAATCCTGAAGATAAAATCATCACCCTCGAAGATCCAATAGAATACCAGATACCTGGCGTTCTTCAGTCTGAGATAAATGAGAGAAATGGATATACGTTTGCCATGGGTGTACGATCAGTGCTCCGTCACGATCCAGATATCATCATGATTGGTGAAATCCGAGACCTTGATACAGCAAACACGGCCATTCAAGCAGCCCTCACGGGTCACCTCGTTCTCTCGACGCTGCATACAAAAAGCGCTTTTGAAACACTGGAACGTCTCGAAAATATGGGAGTATCGGCTTTTGATACAGCTGCAGCTCTCGATGTCGTGATCTCTCAGAGATTGGTGCGCCGAGTATGTCATCATTGCTCTGCACGAGAAGAGATCCCAACACTTCCAGGTGATTCCGTCTTACTCCAGAGGTATGGCGCGACTGAACCTCTGACTCAAAAATGAGCCGGTTGTGATGCGTGTGGGCATACTGGCTATTCGGGACGTATGGGTATCTACGAAGTACTCCAAATCACAGATGATATCCGTGAAGCTATACGCAATGGCAAGCCCGATAGCGATATCCACACCCTTGCTATCAAAAATTGATTTCTCTCTCTCACAGAAGATGCTCGTGCAAAAGTACTCCTCGGCATGACGACACAAGAAGAATGTGAGAAAAATGGTATTTTGTAGAGTCTAGGTTATAAGTTATATTATTTTTGTATAATGCTTTTTTGTCATCTTTTTTGCAGGCATGCTTGCCTTGAAAAGACGAGAAGATGAGTATCTTTTCATATATTAATTTCTATTCTTTCCTATGGTTACCAAAAAGAAGACTTCCAAAAAAACAAGCACTTCCAAAAAAGCTCCTGTTGCAAAAAAAACTCCAGCCGTCAAAAAAGTGACTCATTTTGAAAAAGAGATCATTCCTGAGGAGAAAGTTTTACCTAAAAAAGATCCATCCCCAGTACAGGGTGATTCGAGCATATTTACGACATTGCTTGCCCTCTTTATCGTTGCGTTTGTCGTCTTTGGTGGATATGTGTACTCTCGTCAGAAACAGTCCCATATTCCCGAAGATACCCTGACAAATATCGCTATAGATACGGCTACGCCTATCGATATAGCAACAACAGTTATTGATACCCCTGAGCTCAGAGATATACTTCGAGTTTTACCAACCATGCTTGTGATCGAGCCGGATGATATCGTTGAGAGCGTACGTATTGTTTCTGATATTGCTCTCTTGCAGTCACAGAATGCAGATTTCTTCAAAAACGCGCAAGAAGGAGACTACGTCCTTCAGCTCAAAAACAGGACAGTACTTTTCCGTCCTGCTGAGAAGAAAATCGTTACTATTTCTCCCGTTCGACTTTAGTCTTTATTTTATAGCTCTAAAATCTCCACATGTGTGGAGATTTTTTTATTCCCACAATTTCACAATACTCATACCGACGACACCGCAGACAAAGAGAAGTACTGTGATATATTTCATTTTTTTGCTTGATTGTGCATGGATCATAGGGAGGAGTTCTACGTTTGATACGTAGAGGAGGGATCATCCAGCGAGAGCAGTTGCGAGACCAACGGAGCTCGGCGATATATGACTGATAAATGTGTTTGAAATCATGAATCCCAGTGGCGCAGCAAGACCAAAAATAAGCGTCATGAGAATCTGAGTCTTTTTTTTGAAATGTGATTCCCGAAGCATCGAAGCAAGTGAGAGCGATACTGGAACTTGATGTATGGCAATCCCCGCAAAGATGGTCATTCATAGTGTCGAATTGATCATAAAGCCAGCGCGTATGCCGAGACCGTCAAAGAGGGTATGGATGAAAATAGCTATCCATGCAACCAACACGACATGATTATAGTGTTCATGTGGATCTTCATGGGTATGATCGTGATGCTCGTGGTCGTGGACATGGGGAGTGAGTATTTCTTCCAGGAGATAAATGGCCAGGAAACCCCCAATAAATGCGTAAATCGCAAACTCGCTTTGTTCTATCGATTCTGGGAGGATATGGACGAGTGCCACCGAAAACATCGTTCCAGCTCCAAGAGCTATGAGGAGATGGAGAAAATTGTCGGGTATGTGCCGAAAGCAGTAGAGTATCATCCCAGCGGAGGAAATGATAAAGAGGGCCAAAAGAAGGAGGTACATACAGGGGGGGGTTATGAAAGTAAAGAGCAAATCTGTCTTAATTTCTCTGTAAATATTATGAGCGAGAAGTCATTTGCTCTTTGAACGCAAGCTGTGCTCTTGAGGTGTTTCTGGGGGAGATTTTTGACGGCACTTATTATATCGTCCGAGGTGCATCGAGGATCTACCAATATGCCTGTCACACCTTCTATGATACTTTCCTTGAGTCCACCATCATTGACGCCTATCACTGGTGTTCCACACGCCATAGACTCGACAGGACTCATGCCGAAATCTTCATCAACGGGGATGTAAATAGTTGCTTTTGCAGCGCGAATCAGGTCTCGTAGCTCGTTATCTGAAGGGGACTCTCGGAGAGAGATATTTGGATGCCCGGTTATCATCGTCATGATTTTATTTTTTTCGGGGTCATTTTTACCATAGGTGATGATGAGATTTTCCTCAGGCATGGCCAAAAACGCCTCCGCAATGCGATCCACTCGTTTTATAGAGGAGAGTCGTGCAAAAGAGAGAAAATAGTTTTTCGTTTTTAATTCTTCGTTACCAGATGGTTCTGGACAAAAAAATGATGTATCGACGGGCGGATAGAGTATCTCTGCATCTTTTTCTGTGAAAAATTTGATACGTTTTCGGGTATTTTGTGAGTTTGTGAGCAAGCACTTTATATAAGAGAGATCTCTGAGATAGGCTTTTTTAAAGGAACTCGTCATGATACGATAGAGAGGGAGGATCATTCTTGGAACCTTTTTTTCATACTCTTCTCGCTGATCAAAGAGATACCGAGGAATGGTATGACAGTAATAGATGATTTTCTCCCTCGGGAAGTGCTTGAGCGCTGAGAGACAGTCTCCGCTGAAGATGACCACTTCATATTGATTCGAGAGTTGTTTTGCACGTACAGAAAAGGCCCATTTAAGTCAAAAATGACGGAGACCATTTTTTAGGACAAATGCAAGTCTTTTTGGGAGCCAGGTGAACTCGTGCAGAAAAAGGCGTGGCATAAGTGAGATTTTCCTTCCCTGAAAGCCTTGTTCACGGAGATTGTAGCTTCCAGAACTGAAAAAACCGGATGCTATATCAGCACCCAAGGAGTTGGCCATCATCAGTACAAGTCGTTCTCCTCCACCCCTGTAGAGAAATGTATCGTGAAGTATGAGGGTTTTTGGCATAAAACGATTGTATTTGATTTGTTTTTTTCGCAAATATATGGCAAGATACCTCTATGCAGTACAAGATTCCCATTCAAATCGAGAACGAAGACACCATTATTTTTGACCTCAGCCTGCGTCAATTGGGCATTATTATCGTCTGAGTGATACTCGCTTTTGGTGTTTTCAATAAATTTCAAAATACTATACCAAATACCCCACTTTTCATCATCAGTATAGCAATAGTGTTAGTTTTCTTTGTTTTGGCAAAATTTCGTACTCACGAGATGACGTTTCTCCCTTTTATCCTCAACCTCGCCCGATATCGTATCAATGGAAATGGCCCCAACGGTGAGGGGCGTGTCTGGATGAGGGGCGTAGATAGCTATTCCACTCTGCAAATAGGGTATGTATCGCAGGATGATGCCGTAGAAAAGACGAAAAAACGAGAAAAACAAGTGACCAACCTCTCTGATCAAATCAAAAAAATCTAATTATGTCTTTCTTTTCAAACCCATTTCGAAAAAAAACCACTGATGCCTGAGCGTTTGTCGCTCACGATGTGACGGTCAAGCCAGGGAAGGATACGACAAAAGACTCGGTTATCCCCTCAAAAACGTACCATTCGGACGATTCTACTCAGCGATATCTCCCATTTTCTGAGATACGAGACAACATCGTCATCATGAAGGACGGCTCTGCACGTATAGTGCTCAAGGTTGAGGCAGTGAATTTTCTCCTCAAGTCCGAGCAAGAGCAAGATGCGATCATCTATTCTTTTCAGCATTTTCTCAACGCTCTCCAGTTTCCTATTCAGATATTGATTCGCTCACTCAAAGTCGACATCGAGGGATATCTCAATCGTCTCAAGGATATAACAGCAGGACAGAAAAACCCTCTCCTCAAGGACCAATCAGAGCGTTATATAGAATTTCTCACAAATCTCGTCAATGTTGCTCAGATTATGAAAAAAGAGTTTTATGTGATTATTCCACATGATGAAGTCGATAATCAGAGCGTTTCGCCACGAGGCATGTTTCAGGTCGTGAAGAGTTTCTTTTCAGGCGTAAGCCAGACGGTTCTCTCTGATGATGTACGAAAAAAACTCGCCCGAGTCGGTTATATGAAGAAACGATGTTATGAAAAATCTAATATGATCAAATCAAGTCTCGAATTCGTCGGTCTCAAATCCGAAGTTCTCGGGAAAGATCAACTCATCGAACTCATGATCAGTTATTACGATCCAAAAGTAAATTCAGTCACAAAAGTGCTCGATAAGGAGACACACTACAATCTCGCGGGTTAATACACCAACTTCCTATAACACTCCTCACACACCACTCTCTCTGGCCTGGTAGGTGAATAGGTAGTGATGATATCTGTATGACATTCAGAGCACGTACGCTCGTAGA